>JAGGAJ010000079.1 GCA_017889845.1 Deltaproteobacteria bacterium | reverse complement strand
CACCAGGAAGACGATGTCCTGGGGGTCCGGCTTGACCTGGGGGTTGAGCTTCTGGTTGATCGTCATCTGGACGAGATCGACCAGGTCCCGGCTGGGCTGCACTCCGGGCTGCAGGGCCGCCACGACGATCGGCGTGCGGTCCTTGGTGGGATGGTGTATGAAGGTCACGCCCACCTTCCGGAAGTACCGGGTGTGTTCGTTCAGGGCGTTCTCGTACATCGTCTCGTTGACCAGGTGGCCGTATACGTTGGCGATGTTCCCGGAGCGCCCCGACGCGTAGAAGGTCCTGGGGGTGACAGGATCCGTCGGGCCGTCGAGGATCAGCGCGTCCTCCGGGCTCTCCGGGTCGTAGAGCACCCGCACCCAGTAGGCGGAGTCGCCGCCGTCGTGGGCAATGCGTTTTCCCTCCCGCCCTTTCCCAGGCCAGTCCGGCGCAAACGCGTGGTTGTAGTATTTGGCGGCGGTCAGTTTCGCATCGGGCCGGGCGGGCCCTCGCCGGCCCTCGTTGCTGCCCATCAGCCATCCCATGCGGTGGGGCTGGGCGCCACGGTAGAGCAGCTGCCCGATCACCGCCTTCCGGCCCCGTCCCGAAGCGGTGATGAGCGCCTCGGTAACCTCGCGCGGCGATTCGATCCGGTTGCCCTCCTCGTCCTCCAGCCGGTCGGCGATCACCGGATTCACCCAGGGCAGCGGAAGGATTTCGGGGTGCTCGTGGTCCATTTCGATCGGGGTCCGCACCCGTGCCACCACTCCTTCCGGCTCGCGGGTCCCGGCGAGCCGCCGGAGTTCGTCGCGATACGTCTCGACGCACCGCCGCTCGACGCTCGGGCGGCGTTTGAACGTCGCGTGCTGCGATCCGAAATCCTCCGTGCGCCACAGCGAGTTGATCGCCACGTCGCCCAGCACCGCCTGGATCCGGGCGTGGGCCGGGTAGGAGTATGGAGCCGCGCAGCCGCATGTCCCCGGGGCCCCCTCCCGCTGCAGGGACCGGACGTCGAACCCCCCCTTGTCGGGCTCGAAGAGCCCGTCGACTTTCGACATCGCCTCGTAGATCGGAGAACCGGCCTTCAGGAACGAGACCCCGAACTCCTCGACAACCTGGGCAAGCCTGCGGGGTGTGGGCACGAAGCTCTGAAGGAGGAAGGTCCTCCCTTCGATCATCGGGAACCACAGGGCGTATGCAGGGCCCACGATCCACCCGTAGTCCGTGGACGTGTGGTGGATCTCGTGGGGAGCAAGCCCGAAGGAGTTGAACATGGTCTGGCCCCCGGCGACGGTCGCGCCGACCAGGGAGATGATCCCCTTGGGCTGGCCGGTGGAACCGCTGGAATAACTGAGGAACGCGGGGTCCCCGCCCCCCATCTCGACCGCCGCGAACTCGTCGATGTCCTTCCCCTCCGCCTTGAGCTTCTCCTCCGTCCGCCGGACGGCGTCGTCCCAGAGGATGTCCCTGCCCGGCGTCATGGGCGCCTCCGTCAGGAGGCCAAGCCGGGTCAGGCGATCGTAGACGATGAGTTTCTCGTCGCGCTCCCACGGTTCCTCGAAAGCCGAAAGGATCCGGTCGATGACCCTTCTTTGCCGCTCGATGCTCTCCAGGTGTCCGGCCCCGATGCCCTTCCGCCGCGCGTGGCGGAGGATGAATTCCGATACGCCGACCTGTTCGTCCTCGGTCAGCAGGGCCGGAAGCGTCGGCTTCGGCGTCCCGCGCACGATCCGCCGAACGTGGTTCTTCAGCCAGTCGCGGTGACGGACCTCGACGGCGTCCCCCGCGGTCTCGAGGACCTCCCCCCAACGGTTCAACAGTTCGGCGGCGAGGGCACGCACGCTGGCCGCCCAGGGGCCCCCGCTGTCGCCGGGGTCGGCCTCCTCCGGAACGCCGCGCAAGGCCGCCGCCAGCACGGGGGCGTACCGCTCAAAGACACGCTCGTCGCGCGAGGCTGCCGCAACCCGTGCCTTCGCCCGGCGAATCGACTCGTCCCGCATCCGGAGGGCCCCCCGGAGCTCTTCCCCCGCGGCTTCGTCGAGCGACGAGAGGACGACGCGCTTGATGTGCGTCTCGTGCACGACCTCGAGGAACTCGCGCATGGCGTCGCGGCTGTACGTCACTTTCCCGGCGAGCCGATCGGTGACGGCCGAGGCGATCCCCCGGGCCTCCTCTCCGGGCTCCTCCGGCAGCGTCGAAAGCGCCGCTCCGAGCCGCTCGAGGAAGACGGCCCGCGGCATGTAGCGGTTCAGGGCCACGTCGACGGAATCCTTCTTGAGCTCCCGGGACCGGTCCCCCACCCGGTATCCGTCCTCGGTGACGATCACCTTGGCGCCCATGTTGTGTACGGTGTCGCTGAAGATGTCGGGACCCTTGGCCCCGAACACGAAGTGGTAGGTCGCCCCCACCAGCGTCGCCGCGAGCTGGGCAACCAGCCCCTTGATGTCCGTGGACATGTAGATGACGATCATGTCCCCCGGCGCCACACCCATGTCGACCAGGACGTTCGCCAGGCGGCTGGCCTCCCGCCGGATCTGGCGGTACGTGAACGACTTGACGTCAACGTTCTTCCCGTCCTTCTGGTCCTCCCCGACGTTGATCACCCGGCGCTCGTCCAGAAGGTTTTGCGCGTCGAGCTGATCGAAGATCGCACGGGCGGGGTTGATCCTGCCGTCCTCGTAGCGGCGGATCACCGGGAAGCTGCGCAGGTCCAGGGAAACCGACGGCCGCACGCTCCACGCGTACGGGTAGACCATGTCCAGCTCGAACTTCTCGGGGTTTGCGAGCCACGCGCGGCGGACGACGCGCCACCCGGTCTGCGTCTCCATCAGCGACCGGATGACGCCGAGATCGTCGGTGACACTTCCGTCCGACCACTGGGAGTTGCGGAGATCGATGCGGAAGTCCACCGTGCGGGCGGCCTCGCCACCGGGCGCCAACACCCGGCTCTTCTCCCCGCAATGGTAGTCCCCCCGGGGGAGCACGTATTCGTCCGCCTCGTAGGGGAACGGCACGTCCTCCGCCAGACGGCAGCCCGTGGAAACCGGCGTGGCCGCGACCGACGTCCGGAATCCCCTGGCATCCGAGAGAACGATCCGATCCAGATGGGTGTCGAATCCCCCGGCGACAAGACCCTTCTCAAGACCGAGCACGCCCTCCAGGTGGGCGAATCCTGCCGTCATCTCCTGGGCGAACTTGAGCTCCACCGCGCGGGCCTCGTCCTCTTCGTAAAGGCCTTCCTGGGCAAAGGTGTCGACGAGGAACTCGGTCAACCAAACCGCCTGGGCCGAGGCCGATCGCATCGAGGCCAGGGATTCCTGCGCGAAGAGGTCCCCTTGCGCCGCGGCCCGCTCCAGGCTGACGAAGATGTCCCCCAGGTAGCCCCGGTTGGCCTTCCCGAATCCGAAGTGCCGGTCGATCCTCTCCGAAAGCTCGCGGACATCCTCCCGGAGAGAACCGGGCGTACCTCCCGTCTTATCCAGTTTATCCAGGAGGCCCAGGATCCGCGGGCGGTCGAGAGCGCCTTTCGCCTTCCGGAGCTCCTCGAGGAATCCCGAGGCGTCGGCTCCCGCGTACCCCTGGGCCAGGCCCAGGGCTGCCGCCTGCTTACCGTTCATGGGGGAGGCTGTCAGACCGAAGTATTTCGCCGCGGCGGTACCCATGCGCCGCGGCAGGAACCAGGTGGCGCCGTTACCGGGGACAAGACCGACCGTCACCTCCGGGAGCCGGATCCGCGTGGTCGCGTCGGTGATCAGGAAGTCCGCGGCGGCGGCGATACCAAGGGCCGATCCGGCGCAAAGACCGCGGGCAAGGCTTACGGTCGGGATCCGCAGTCCCCGGATCCGGTCGCACAGGGTTTTTTGATCCGCGAGAAACCGGTAGGCGAGCCCCGCGGCTTGGGGGTCCAGACGATGGCGCATCGTCTGGTGGAGGTCCGTTCCCGCCGAGAAGTTTTCTCCTCCGGCAAGGACCAGCGCCCGGACCGAGGCGTCCCCCACCACCCGGTCCACGACCTCGATCAAGCGGGCGATCTCCGGGATACCAAGGGAGTTCATCCCGTCCGGGCTCCCGAGCCGTACGATGGCGATACCGTCCCCCCCGACATCGAGTTCGACGCGGTTCACCACCCCCCCCTTTCCCTCCGGTCGGCTCACAGAAAACGGGAAGTTCCCATCGTCCGTTTCCTCTTTGGAGGCGTCCTCCCGGGCCGGGGATTCGCCCCGGGGACAGAACGCCTCCGCACTATCGGCAGGAAAATCGGAAACAATCCCGGATCCGTATCCACTTTCCCGAATCCCGGGGAGGATAAACTGAATCGAAACGAATATGCTGGACGTGTAGCTCGCGCCTCCATCCGAGACGGGAGGTGGGATTGCGATGAAAAGAACGATCCTGCTCGTCCTCGTGAATGCCGTGGTTTTTTTCTGGATGGGATCCAGAGCCGAAATGCCGGCTCCGCGCCCTCCAGGGGTCGGGCCGGAGATCATGGCCGTCGATATACAGGCCGAAGTCGTCGAAAACCGGGCCGCCGGGCTCGTCCGGGAAGTGACCGCCTACAATGTTGGGGTGAGGGAGCAGACGGGCGACGAGCCGTGCATCGGGGCAACGGGGCGGGACCTCTGCCGCCTCGTCGCGCGAGGGCTCAAGGTCTGCGCCGCGAACTTCGTCGATCCGGAGACGATCCTGCACATCGAAGGGTACGGCGAGTGCGTCGTCCTCGACCGCACGCACCGGCGATTCGCCCATCGCGTCGACATCGCGATGAGGACGGACGAGGTCGACAAGGCCCTCGAGTTCGGTATCCAGCAGCGGTACGTCGAGGTAAAACCGGGACGTCCCTGAAAAGCGGACAGGCCTATTTCCCGGGGGGATAAGGAGATCAAAAATGCCGTCGAATCTGCACGAGGAGAGGAAGAAGATGAAGCAGGAGCGGACAGGGAAAACCGGAGGCTGGCTATTTGCATTCGCAACGGTCCTCGCGGCGATGATCCTCTTCGCCGCAACGCCGGGAGCGATGGCGGCCGACGAGGAGGACGCGCAGGGGATCGTCGACAAATCGCGCGTCACCCTCAGCGGTTTCATCCGGGACAAGGACTACGAATGGTTTCGGGAGCACATCAAGACGGCGAAAGGCGTGCTGATCTATCCGCAGGTGCTCAAGGCGGGATACATCCTCGGCGGTTCGGGCGGCACCGGCGTCCTCCTGGCGAGAGATGGCAAGACGGGGGACTGGAGCCCCCCCGCTTTCTACACGCTGGGTTCGGTGAGCTTCGGTCTGCAGATCGGCGGGGAAGCGGCGGAAGTGGTCGTGCTGGTGATGAGCCAGAAAGGGGTTGATTCCCTGCTCACCTCGAAATTCAGGCTGGGTGGAGACACCTCCATCGCTCTCGGGCCGGTAGGCGCCGGGGCGAAGGCGGACATCACCGCCGATTTCATTTCCTTCACGAAGTCGAAAGGGCTGTACGCAGGGATGAATCTGGATGGTTCGTACGTCGGCGTCCGGGAAGGCCTCAACAAGGCCTACTACGGCAAGGATGCGACTCCCGTGGATATCATCGTCAAGAGATCGGTCGGCAACAAGGGGGCAGCCCCGCTGGTGGAAGAGCTGAAGAAGACGAAATAGGCGCGGGATGCGGGCGGCCCGGGCACCGTGGGTCCGTCACCCTCCGAGGTACGCCTTCTTGACCCGGGGATCGGAGAGAAGATCCCCGGACCTGCCCTCGAGGACGACCTTGCCGTTCTCCAGCAGATACCCCCGACCGGCGAATTGAAGCGCCATGCGGGCATTCTGCTCGACGACCAGGATGGTGGTTCCTTCCCGATTGATTTCCTTCAGCGAGTCGAACACGTTCATCATGAGCAGGGGAGCCAGCCCCATGGAGGGCTCGTCCAGGAGCATGATCTTCCTGCCGCTCATGAACGCCCGCCCGACGGCCAGCATCTGCTGCTCGCCGCCGCTCAGCGTTCCGGCCTTCTGGCCCTGCCGCTCGGAAAGCCGCGGGAAGATCGAAAACACCCGTTCCAGATCGTTCCCGACCGCCTTGCCGTCCTTCCTGGCGAACGTCGCGAGCCGAAGGTTCTCCATGACCGTCAGGTTATCGAACAGGCGCCTTCCTTCGGGGACATGGGAGATGCCGAGCACGCTGACCACCTTGTCCGCGGGGTATTGGAGAAGGTCCCGTCCCAGAAAGGTCATTTTCGTCCCCGCTTCGACCGGGACGAGGCGGGAAATCGCCCGCAAGGTGGTGCTCTTCCCCGCTCCGTTGGCGCCGATGATGCAGACGATCTCCCCCTCGTCGATCCGGAAGCTGACCCCGTGGAGGGCCTTGATGTTGTCGTAGGAAACCCGCAGCTCCTCCACCGTCAACAGCATCAGTCCGCCCTCTCCTGCCCCAGATAGGCATCGATGACCCTGGGGTTGTTCTGGATCTCCCCGGGCGTCCCCTCCGCGATGACCGCACCGAAGTCGAGGGTCTGGATGGTGTCGCACAGCTCCATGACCACCTTCATCCTGTGCTCGATGAGGAGAATCGCCAGGCCGAACTCGCCATGGACCCGGCGGATGATCTCCATGATCTGCACCAGCTCTTCCGGGTTCATCCCCGCCGTCGGCTCGTCCAGGAGGAGGACCCTGGGCTCCGTTGCCAGGGCCCGGGCCATCTCCACCCTTCTCTGCGCGCCGTACGGCAGGTTGAGGACTACCTGATCCGCGAGGTGGCGAATGCCCATCCTGTCCAGGAGGCGAACCGCCTTCTCTTCGATCCCCGCCTCTTCCCTGTGGCGGGCGGGTGTCCCGAAGAAGGCCCCGAACAACCCGTACCGGATTTTCGAGTAGTGGGCCATCTTCACGTGCTCTAGGACGGTCATGTGTCTCCACAGGAGAAGGTTCTGGAATGTCCTGCCCACGCCACCGGAGGCGATCCGGTTGGGCGGCAGGCCGTCGATTTTCCTCCCGTCCAGGAAAATCTCGCCCTCGCTCGGCTTGTAGATGCCGGTAATGAGGTTGAAGATGGTGGTCTTTCCCGCACCGTTCGGCCCGATCAATCCCCGGATCTGGCCGGATCCGATCTCCAGGTTGTAGTCGCGGACGGCGCGCAATCCCCCGAAGTCGTGGGACATGTTCCGTACCTGAAGGAGCGGCAACGTCATGCCTCTCCGTCCTGCTTCCTCTTCGGCTGGAGGAGGTTCCTGACGTCGAGATCCCGGAACGCGATCAGGCCCGTCGGCCGGAAAATCATCACGAGGATGAGCAGGAGCGGAATGACGATCCACTTGAAGATCTCCAGCGGACGGAGGGCTTCCCCGAGGAGGCTGATGCTGACGGCGCCGACGATGGATCCGTACACGGAGTTCAGGCCTCCGAAGTACACCATGGCCAGGACCTCGGCGAGATTCTGGATCCCGAAGTTTCCCGGGTTGACGTATCGCATCACGTGAGCGAAAAGCCCCCCCGCGACACCGGCCCAGAAGGCCGCGAAAAGAAACGCCACCATCTTTGTCCTTCGGGTGTCGACCGTCATGGCATCGGCCGCCATTTCGTTGTCCCGCACCGCATTGAGGGCCTTCCCGACCGTCGAGCGGACGAAATTGTTGACGCTCCACACGCAGAGGACGGTCCAGAGGAACACCGTGGGCAGGTCGGCTAGATCCGGCTGCCCGCTCAAGCCACGCGGCCCGCGGACGAACTCCAGGTTCTCGATCAGGCTCTTGACGATGAACAGGAACGCGAGGGAGATGATGGCCAGGTAGTCGCCCCTCGTCCGGAAGGAAGGGACCGCGACCAGCAGGGCCCCGATGGACGCGACGACTCCGCCCAGGACCAGGGCTGCGGGAAACAGGAACGGTCCAAGGGCCGGAGGGAGGGAAGCGGTTCCAAGGAGTTTTGCATTGACGAACAGGCCAATGGTCAACACCGAGGCGCAGTAGGCGCCCAGGGCCATGAAGCCGGGGTGGGAACACGAGAACTCGCCCATGTAGCCGTTCACCACGTTCAGGCTCAGGGTGAGCATGA
>JAGGAJ010000078.1 GCA_017889845.1 Deltaproteobacteria bacterium | reverse complement strand
CCCTTCTCGCGCTCGCGCGCCGGGAGGGGTGAGGTCTCAGGCGGGCGAGGGCGTCACCCGGCCTGCGCAGAGGGCTTGGCCGCGCACAGTCCGCCGGCGAGGATCCTGTAGATCTCCGCGGAACTCACGGAAGGGTGGTATTTCGGGTTGTGGGAGAGGACGTAGGTGAGGCAGAGCTCGTCGAGGGCCCCGAAGATGGCCCGCCGCGCCACGCTGACGTTGAGGTCGGGACGGAAAAGCCCTTCCCGCTTCCCTTCCTCGAGGATGTCGCTGATCACCTCCAGGTATTCGAAGAACTTCACGGGGGTGTAGTCCTTCAGGAACTTCTTGCTCTGCCGGAGCTCCACCTGCAGCACCTCGATGAGCCCCGCCTCCCGTTCGAGCAGCTCCATGTGGTTGTCGATGAAGATCCGGAGCTTCGCGAGGGCGTCCCCCCCGGCGGATATCCGCTGGCGGACGCCGGCCACCACATCCCCCATCTTCTCCTCGAAGAGGGAGATCAGCAGGTCGTCCTTGTTCTTGAAGTAGAGGTAGATCGTGCCGTCCGCGACGCCGGACGCGCGCGCGATCTCGGAAACCTTCGAGTTGAAGAAACCTTTCTGCGAGAAGATCCGGATGGCCGCCCGGAGGATCCGGTTCCGCTTGTCCGCCCCGTTGTTGGGTCCCCGCCTCGGCATCGCCTTCTCCTTCCATGAATGAACCGCCATTCACCGGAGAAGGTACAACCCGCCCGGGCGGCTGTCAAGGTTGGGGGAGGAGGCCCGGAGGAAACGGGTAGCGGCTACTCCCGGAAGCCGAGCCTCGCGGAGAGGGCCCGCCCGGCGCGTGCGACCTCGGGGCCGACCTGCTGGGCGATCTTCTCGTCCGGGAGACGGTGCGCGGGCCCGGACACGCTGATGGCGCCGACCACTTTCCTCGTGTAGTCCCGCACCGGGGCTCCGATGCACCGCAGACCGTCCTCGAACTCCTCGAGGTCGGTGGCGTATCCGAGTTCCCGGACGGCGGAGAAATCCTTCATCAGGTCCTCGGACCGGGTCTTGGTTCCTTTCGTGAAACGGGGGATCTCCCCGGTAAACCGTTTCACCAGTTCCTCGTCGGACTCGAAAGCGACCAGCGCCTTCCCGGCGGCGGTGGCGTGGGCGGGCATGTGAAGGCCGACGCGCGAGATTACCCGGACCGTGGAGGAGGTTTCCACCGAATCGAGGTAAACGACCTCGTTCCCGCGCAGGATCGAGATGTAGCTCGTCTCCCCGGTCGTTCCCGCCAGCTCCTGCAGGATGGGCTTGGCCTGCTTGAGCAGGCCGCGCTGGCGGATGAAGGTCTGGCCGAGCTCGAGGCACTTGATCCCCAGCCGGTAGTTGTCGTTCGACCGGTTCTGCTCGATGTAGTTCCGCGACTGGAGGGTGGCGAGAATGCGGAAAACGTTGTTTTTGTGGAGCTTGAGCTTCTTGCTGAGCTCCGTGACGCCGAGCTCGTCCATGTCCCCCCGGAACTCCTCGAGCACGTCGAGGGCGTGCGCCACCGACTGGATGATGTAGTTCGATTTATCTCGGCGGACCATCGGAATCCCCCAGGAAGGATATGGGATGTTTTATTGCAATTACAAAACAATGTTAGATATAGGGGAATGCGGGACGGCTGTCAACAAAAAGATAGAACCGTATTATATTTCCGCGATACTACTTGTATTTCGGTTGGGTGGACCGGGGCTCGGAGCGCATTCTGGTTATCTCCGCCTTCAACTGGTCGCGGTACGGGTAGTCGGGAACGTTTTCCAGCAGCCCCTCCCAGGCCTTCAACCCCCCTTCCTGGTCGTTCTTGTCGTGGATGAGGATCACCCCGAGATTGTACCGGGACTGGGCGTGCCTGGGGTCCATGGAAATGGCCTTCTTCAGTTCCTCGACCGCGCGATCCGGGTTCCCCGTCCTCCGGTAGCACACCGCCATGTCCGTCCGGACATTCACGTTCGACGGATCCAGCGCCAGCGCCTTCTGGTAATTCCCGATGGCCAGGAGGTCCTGCTTCGTGTCGTAGTAGAGGTTCCCGATCCCGATGAGGGCCTGCAGGTTGTTCGGGTCCTTCCGCAGGATCTCCTTGTAGTTCTCGATTTCCGCGAGGGCGTTCAGCCGGATCGGCTCCCCTTCGCCGCCGGAATGCTGATGCTCCTGTTTCTTCTTGCACCCCGAGGGTGCGGCGAGGGCCGCCAGGACGGCGAGGACCACGAGCCAGCGGGAGATGCCGTACCGGTTCATAACGCGATCACCTCGAGCGTGTCGTTGCACGATTCCAGCAGCTGCGAAACCGTCCGGCCGCCTGGCGGCACGACCGCGTCCGGCGCCACCTCCGCCACCGGGAGGAGGCAGAACCTCCTCCCCGACATCGCGGGGTGCGGAATGTCCAGGTGGGGGAGGGAGACCACGGCCTCCCCGTAGAGGACGATGTCCACGTCCAGGGGCCTCGGCCCCCACCGGCCGCTCCCCCGCCGTCCCGCCGACTGCTCCAGCCGCTTCGCCAGGAGCAGCAGTTCCCCGGGGGAATGCCGTGCCGCGATCCGCACCGCCTGGTTCAGGAACCAGGGCTGGTGAACCCTCCCGTGGGGCTCGCCGGCGTACAGCCGGGAGATCGCCAGGACGTCCGTTTCGGCCGAGAGCCGCTCCACGGCATCCCGCAGGTTCCGGACGCGGCGCCCGAGGTTGCTCCCGAGCAGGAGGACCGCGTCCCCGCCGCCTCGAGGACCCCCCCGCACCGGCCCTTGCATCAGTGGGCCGGAAACGGGGCGACGACCCGGTTCGTGAGCGCGCCGATCCCGCCCACCTCGACGGTGACCTCGTCCCCGACCCGCAGGGAACCGACGCCGGGGGGCGTCCCCGTCGCGATCACGTCCCCCGGGTACAGGGTCATGACGGCGGAGATGAACTCCACCAGCCGGTGAACGGTGGCGCCCATCTCCCGCGTGTTCCCGTCCTGCCGGACCTCGCCGTTGACGAGGCACCGGACGGCGAGCCCGGACGGGTCGATGTCCGTCTCGATCCAGGGACCGAGGGGAGCGAAGGTGTCGAACCCTTTCGCGCGGGTGTACTGGACGTCCTTCATCTGGAGGTCGCGCGCGGTCACGTCGTTGATGCAGGTGTACCCGAGGATGTGCGCCGCGGCGTCCCGGGCGGAAACGCCCTTCGCCACCCGGCCGATCACGACCGCGAGCTCCGCCTCGTAGTCCACCCGCTCCGACTGGGCAGGGTAGACGATCTCCCCCCCGGGGTGGTTGAGTGCCGAGGGCGCCTTGAGGAAGAGGAGCGGCTCCTCGGGGATCGCCTTCCCCATCTCCCGGGCGTGGTCCCTGTAGTTGAGCCCGACGGCGACGATCTTCCCCGGCGTCACCGGGGCGAGGAGGCGGACCTCGTCGAGACGGCGCACGATCCCCGTCGCCTGGACGCGGTCGAACGGCTCCCCCGCGATCTCCCGGACCTTCCCCCCCGCAAGGTCGACCAGCCCGAACCGGACGACCCCTTCGGCCTCGTACCGCGCGATTTTCATCGGTCAGATGCCCAGCACCGCGGCCATGTCGTAGAGTCCTGCCGGTTTTCCCAGCGCCCAGGCGGCGGCACGGACCGCCCCGCGGGCGAACGTGTCGCGGCTGTGCGCCCGGTGGGTGATCTCGAACCGTTCGCCGATGCCGCCGAACACGAGGGTGTGCTCCCCCACCACGTCCCCGGCCCGGACGGCGAACACGCCGATCTCCTTCCGGGTGCGCTCCCCCACCATTCCCCGCCGGCCGTACACCCCCACATCCCCCATCTTCCTGCCGAGGGCGCCGGCCACGCATTCGGCCAGCTTCACCGCCGTCCCGGAGGGAGCGTCCCTCTTGAACCGGTGGTGGGTTTCGACGATCTCGACGTCGTACTCCTCCCCCAGGACGCGCGCCACGTCGGCCGCCACCCGGAACATGAGATTCACTCCCACGCTCATGTTCGGCGACAGCACCACCGCGACCTTCCCGGAAGCCGCGCGGATGCGGGCGGACTGCTCGGGGGAGAGGCCGGTGCTCCCGACGACGATCGCCTTCCCCGCGGAAGCGGCGGCATCCGCGTTCCGGACGGAGCTCTCCGCGCTGGTGAAGTCGATGGCCGCATCCGCCGAGGCGAGGGCCTTCCCGAGGTCGTCGGTGACCGGGACCCCCGCCCGTCCCACCCCGGCCGCCTCGAAGGCGTCGTGCCCCAGGAGCGGGTGCCCGGGCGACTCGACCGCGCCCGCGAGGGCGAGCCCGTGAGGCCGTTCCCTAAGCACGGAGAGGATCGCCCGCCCCATCCTCCCCATCGCTCCGCACACCACGACGCCGGGCACTGCCGTCCCTACCGGATCTTCAGGTCGGAGAGGACCTTCGCAAGGACCTTCCGGTTTGCGGCGGACATGGCGCAGAGCGGGAGCCGGAACTCCTCCCGGATCTTCCCCATCATCGCGAGGGCGGTCTTCGCCGGGATCGGGTTCGTCTCGATGAACAGGGCCTGCATCAAAGGCCAGAGGCGGAAATGGAGGTCCCGGGCCTTTGCCACCTCTCCGAGGGCGAAGGCGTCGTAGAGGTCGGCCATTTCCTTCGGGGCCACGTTGGAAACCACGGAGATGATCCCCTTGGCGCCCAGCGCGAGCATCGGGTAATACAGCCCGTCGTCCCCCGAGAGGACGCAGAAGGTCTTCGGGGTCATCCGGAGGATGTCGCAGATCTGTGCGAGATTCCCCGACGCCTCCTTGACGCCCACGATGTTCGGGACTTCCGCGAGGCGCGCCACCGTCTCCGCCGCCATGTTGACCCCCGTGCGGCCCGGGACGTTGTAGAGGATGACGGGTATGTCCGCGGACCCGGCCACCGCCGTGAAATGGGCGATGAGCCCGTTCTGCGTCGGCTTGTTGTAGTAGGGGGTGATGACGAGGGCCGCGTCCGCCCCCGCCCGTTTCGCGTACCGGGTGAGGACGATCGCCTCCTTCGTGTTGTTCGACCCCGTGCCGGCGATCACGGGGACACGCCCGTCCACCGCCCGGATGACGAGATCGATCACCTGCTCGTGCTCGTCGTACGAGAGCGTGGCGGACTCCCCGGTCGTCCCGCACGGCACGATGCCGTCGGTCCCGCTCCGGATCTGGAACTCCACCAGCCGCCGCAACGCCGCGGCGTCCACCTTTCCGTTCCGGAACGGCGTGACAGTCGCTACGATCGCCCCGTGGAACATCCGTACCCCCCTTTCAGTACCGGTAGGCCTCCTCGAGGATCCACCCGTCGCACGACCACGACGTGTCCCCCTCGAGGTAGACCTCGCCGAAATCCTTCCGCCCCGGATCGAAGTGGATCGTGAGCCGCTCCCCGCCGCTGGTCCGCACGGCCACCGGCGGGGCGGCGAGTCCGTGGACCGCGGCGAGGATTCCGGAGGCGACCGCGCCGGTGCCGCAGGCCAGGGTCTCCGCCTCCACCCCGCGCTCGTACGTCCGCACCCAGAGCACGCCGTCCCGGACCTGTGCGAAGTTGACGTTCGTCCCGCGGGGAGCGAACGCCCGGTGGGTGCGTATGCCGCGCCCGACGGCCATCACGTCCGCCTTCGAAACGTCCGGTACGAACAGGACCGCGTGGGGAACCCCGGTGTTCAGGAACGAGTAGGTGTACCTCTTCCCGCGCAGCGTCAGCGACCGGTCGAGGGCCAGTCCTGCGGGCCGGGTCATCTGGAGCTTCACGCTCCTTCCGCGGACCGTCGCGCGGATGACGCCCGCGATCGTCTCGAAGGAGAGTTCCCGCCCGGCGATCCGGCGCGCGACGGCGAACCGCGCCGCGCACCGGCCCCCGTTCCCGCACATCTCTGCGCGCGAACCGTCGGCGTTGTAGAAGTCCCAGCGGAAGTCGGCCTTCCGGGACGGTTCGATGAGGATCACGCCGTCCGCGCCGACCGATCGCGCGCGGTCGCACACCCTGGCGACGAAGGCGGGCCGGTCGATCCCGTCCAGGGCCCCGCCCCGGTTGTCGATCAGCAGGAAGTCGTTGCCGCTGCCGTTGAGCTTGGAAAAGGGGATACCCTTCCGCGTCATCTCGCCGTCCTTCTCTCCGGGCATTGGTCCATCGTAGCAGATGCCCGCGGGGCGATCCAAGCCCGCGTCACGACTTCCTGCGCCTCCCCTGCATGAGGAACGAGGCGGTCCGCTCGTCGCGAAAGACGTCCCGGACCGTCTCCCGCTCGCGGACGATCTCGAAGCGGCTGCCGGAAACCATCACCTCCGCCGCCCGGGGCCGGGTGTTGTAGTTGGAGGACATGGAGAACCCGTAGGCGCCGGCGCTCATGACGGCGAGGAGGTCGCCCGCCGCGTAGGGAGGCATCGCCCGGTCCCTTGCGAGGAAGTCCCCCGACTCGCAGATGGGCCCGACCACGTCCGCGGTCACCTTCCCGCGGGGCGCCTTCCCGACCGGCAGGATGGCGTGGTAGGAGCCGTAGAGGGAGGGGCGCGCCAGGTCGTTCATGGCGGCGTCCACGATGAAGAAATATTTCCTCCCCTTCCCGTCCGGCGCCGGGATCGGCTTGGTGTAGAGCACCTCGGTCACCAGGACCCCCGCGTTCCCCACGAGCACCCGCCCGGGCTCGAGGACGAGCGTGACCGGAAGCCCCCGGAACGCCTTCACCACGGCGTCCGCGTACTGCTTCGGGTGGGGGGGGAGTTCGTCGTTGTACCGGATCCCGAGTCCCCCGCCGATGTCCACCAGGCGGATCCGCAGCCCCATATCGAGGAGGCGGTCCACCAGGCTGCGCACCCGCTCCGCCGCGTCCACGAAGGGGGCGACGTCCGTGAGCTGGGAGCCGATGTGGCAATCCACCCCGACCACCTCGATGTGCTTCCTTCGCGCGGCCCACTCGTAGTCCTTCACCGCCTGCCCGATGTGGATCCCGAACTTGTTCTTCTTCAGACCCGTGGAGATGTACGGGTGCGTCTTCGGGTCCACGTCCGGGTTCACGCGGATGGAGATCGGGGCGCGTTTCCGCATCCGGCCGGCGACGGCGTCGATCGCCTCCAGCTCCTCCCGCGATTCCACGTTGAACATGAGGATCCCCCGGCGCAGCGCCGCCTCGATCTCCCAGACCTTCTTCCCCACGCCGGAGTACACGATCTTTCCCGGGGGCGCCCCGGCCGCCAGCGCGCGTGCGAGCTCCCCGCCCGAGACGATGTCCACCCCGCTCCCGAGGTTCGTGAAGGAGCGGATGACCGACCCGTTGGAGTTCGCCTTCATCGAGTAGCAGATGACGTGGGGCATGGACGCGAACGCCGCGTCGAAGACCTTGTAGTGGTGGGAGAGGGTCGCGTGGCTGTACACGTAGACCGGCGTCCCGACCCGCCGGGCAATCCGGCGGAGCGGAACCCCCTCGCAGTGCATCTCCCCGTTCCGCGTCTGGAAATGGTGCATCGTCTCACCTCTGCGCGTGATGGTGTGCCGCCGGCAGGCGGGCCGACCGCGGCTCGGGTCTCGCCTTCCGGCCGCACCCGGCGAGCCCCGCCAGCAGGGCGAGACAGCACAGCGCGGCCGCCAGCCGCCTTCCCCGCCGGCCGCTCATTTCTTCCGGAGGGCGGTGAGGCGCGCCCGGACCGCATCGGGCCCGGTCCCGCCGCGCGTCTTCCGGAGTCCCACGGAGCGCGAGAGGGAAATGGCATCCCGGACATCTTCCCCGATCGCCTTCGAGAAGGAGCGCAGTTCCTTGAGTCCCAGGTCCTTCAGCCGCTTCCCCCGCTCCTCGCAGTGCCGCACGATCCTCCCCGTGATCTCGTGGGCTTTCCGGAAGGGGACCCCCTTCCGGGCGAGGTAGTCCGCGAGGTCCGTGGCGGTGAGGAATCCGTCGTCGCACGCGGCCCGCATCCGCGCCTCGTTCACCGTCATGCCCCGGATCAGGAGGTCCGCCCCCGCGAGGCACTCCTTCACGGTCCTGGCGGAGTCGAACACCGGCTCCTTGTCCTCCTGCATGTCCCGGTTGTACGAGAGGGGAAGTCCCTTCATGACGGTGAGGAGGTTCGCCAGGTTCCCGTAGGCGCGCCCCGTCTTCCCGCGGATCAGCTCCGCCACGTCGGGGTTCTTCTTCTGCGGCATGATGCTGCT
>JAGGAJ010000077.1 GCA_017889845.1 Deltaproteobacteria bacterium | reverse complement strand
GCGGAGATACCGTGCTCGGGGAGCGGACGGTACGGGTTCGCCGCCCGGGTCCTTCCGCGGCACCCCGACCTGGTGAATCCGCTCACCCCCCTCCGGCTGACCTGGGAGCCCGCCGGAGCTGGCGGGTGAAGGGAAACGGCGGGCGCCGGTAGATCTCCGCGCACCGCTCCGGGGCCATCCCCAGAAGGTAGCCGAGCCGGAGGCGCCACATCCGCAGGATCGTCCGGACGGGGCCCCACGCCTCCCACCGACGACCGGACGTCCCGACCCGGTGCGGCAGGAGGACGGTCCTGCCGGTCCTTCGCATCGCCCGCGACAGTTCCACGTCCTCCATCAGCGGTATCCCGGGGTACCCCCCAAGCTCCCGGAACGTCTCCGCCCGGAGGAAGATCGCCTGGTCCCCCGTGCGGGAGCGGGATACCGCCGAGCGGAGGTTGATCATCCGCCCCGTCAGCGATAGCATCGCCCGGGCGTAGACGCCGGCGCCCGGCGAGGGGCGGAGGGCGACCCGGAAGGCGCCGCCCGCGACGCGGGGGTCCCGCAGCGCCGCCAGGACAGCGGAGAGGCCGCCCGGAGGGAGGAGCGTGTCCGCGTGGAGGAAGAGAAGCACGTCGCCGCGGGCGGACGCGGCCCCCGTGTTCATCTGGTGAGCCCGTCCCCGGGGCGCGGCCACCACCCGGTCGGCGAGCCGCCGGGCGACCTCCAACGTCCCGTCCCGGCTTCCCCCGTCTGCCACGATCACCTCGCAATCCCCCGCGTCGCGGCACGACCGGATCGTCCCCGGCAACGACGCCTCCTCGTCGAGCGTCGGGATGACGACGGAGATCACCGGTGCCCGTCCGCGTTCCCGCGAAGGGAGAGGCCTATCCGGTGCTTCATTCGGACGGTTCCCGGTCCTTCCGCAGCCGCTTCACGATCGCCGGGATGAAGAAGGAGAAGACGAGGAGCAGCACGGGGAAGACGGTGTGGAAGTTCAGCAGGTCGGAAGGGGTGCGGTACGCCGCGAGCGCGTCCCGGATGGAGCCGACGAAGTATGTGAAGAGGAAAACCGGCGGCAGCAGCCCCAGTGCCGTACCGAGGAGATAGTCACGGAACCGGATTTTCGTCGCCCCCGCCGCGTAGTTGAGGACGATGAAGGGGAACCAGAAGATCCGCAGGTAGAACACCACGGAAAACCCTTCCTCCGCGGCTTTCCGGTCGAGCCAGGGGAGCTTCGTCTCGAGGAAGTCGCGCGCCAGACCGTGGAGGAAGTACCTCCCGAGGAAGAAGGAGACCGACGCCCCGATGATGTCCGCCGCGAGGTTGTACACCATCCCGTGGAGCTTCCCGAAGATGACCGCCCCGGCGATGGTGAAGGGGGTCGCCGGCAGGAACAGGATCCCCACGGAGTACACGAGGATGAATAGGGCCGGGCCCAGCGGTCCGGCCCCCTGGACCATGGCGTCCAGCCGCGCGACCAGCAGCTTTCTCCCCTCGTGCGTCCGGAAGAGTTCGCCCGTTGGGGTGAAGAAGAGGACGTACGCCGACACCCCGACGAGGATCAGGAACGCGACGAGTTTGAGAAGGTGCCCCGACCGGTCACGCAAACGCGAGCCCTCCAGCCATCCCGGCATATTACAATGCTTCACCTTTCGGGGGGACACTCTTGGTTTCAACCGGGGAAGCAGGGGTAGAGTGTCCTCCGCCTGCGGGATTGTGCCGCCCTCCCGCCAGGCACTACAATGGACAGGTTCCCGTAAATTCAGGCAAGGGGGGCAGGGGCATGCGGGGGAAACGGTCTGTCGCGGCGACCGCCGCGGTGCTGGTAGTGGCGTTCGGGGCGCTGTCCGCGGGCTGCTTCGGGAGCTTCCCGCTGACGAGCCAGCTGTACGAGGTCAACAAGTCGGTGGAGGACAAGTACCTGCGGAGCGCGGTGACCTGGCTCTTCATCATCCCGTACGGCTTCACCGCCACCCTGGACTTCCTCATCTTCAACCTGGTCGAGTTCTGGTCCGGCAGGAGTTCCATCGCGTCCGGGCCGGTGACGATGGAGCAGGCCGACGCCGGCGGGAAGTCGGTCCTTCTGCTTGCCCGCGACGGCGGCGGGACGTCGGCGACGGTCGAGCGGTACGAGGGAGAGACCCTGGTTTCGACCCTCCGCGTCCGGGACGACGGGGCCGGGAAGGTCACGGCGGTCGAGCACGCGGGGGGCAGGACGGTGCGGGAGATCACGGCCGTTCCCGCCGGGGACGGCTCGGTGGAAGTGACCGTGTCGACATCCGGCGGGGTGACGAGGGAGATGTACGGGGCCGATGCGGTACGGGCGGGGATGGCGCGGGTGGCCCGGATCGCATCGGAGACCCGGCTGGCGGCGCCGTCCGGCCCGGCGGGATTCATCCCCCTGGCGGCGGCGCGGGTGCCGGCGTACGGCGGGTGATCCCCGCAGGCATGGGGCGCGGCCGCAGGAACGCTGCAGGCAGAGGCCCCCGGGGGCCGGCACCTCCGGGGGCCGCTTCATTGGAGGTGCCATGAAGCTCGTCATTCCCTTCCGCGACCGGGGGCTGCAGTTCAAGCTCACGGTGGTCATGCTGATCCTTTTTGCATGCTCCCTCGGCTCGGTGTACATCCCGTACCATCTTGGCCGGGAGCCGCTGAAGCGGGAGCTCGAGGAGAGTTTCCTCGAGCTGTCCAACGCGATCAGCGTCAGCGTGAGCCAGATGACCGCGCCGGGCGACTCGGAGCGGGACCGTCTCCTCCGGTACGTGGAGTTGCTGAAGAAGTCCGGGATCCGCGAGGTGTCCATCGTCGACGAGGACATGGGAGTCATCGACAGCACCAACCCGTCGGCGATCGGTCGCCCGGCGAAGGTGAAGCTCAATCCGAAGCAGCTGGTGATCAACGCCACATTCGGCGACGACACCGGAGAGAAGATACAGTCCAAAGACCTCGTGGTGCCGGTCAAGGTGGGCGGCGATACGATGGGGTACATCCACGTGCGGATGCAGATCGACGACTTCACGGAGCCGATCCGGCGGAACCTCTACCTGCGGTTCTTCAGCACCCTGCTGATCTTCTCCCTCGGGCTCGTCCTCGCGGTCAGCATCTCCTCCCATTACGTCTCCCCGGTGGAGCGGCTGGCCCACGCGGCGGAGAACGTGGCGGCGGGGGATCTTGCCCAGGAACTGCCGGAGGGGGGGAAGGACGAGGTCGGGCGCCTGACGCGCGCGTTCAACGGGATGATCGCGAAACTCCGGCAGAACCGCGCGCTGGAGGAGAAGGTCCGCGAAGCCCAGTACCTCTCCCAGCTGGGACGGCTCGCCTCGGGAGTGGCCCACGAGATCCGCAACCCCCTGAACTTCATCGGGCTGGCGGTGGAACACCTGGACGGGATCGCCGGCGGGAAGGACCCGGAGGCGGAGGCGGAGAAGCGGCAGCTGGTCGGGCGGATCAAGGAGGAGATCGGACGCCTGAACGAGCTGGTGACGAATTTCATCATGTACGGCAAGCCATCCGAGCCGCAAAAGGCGCCCGTGCGCATCCCCGACATCCTCGAGAGCGTCCTCCGGATGGCGGGGGACCGGCTCCGGTCCCAGCAGATCCGGCTGGAGCGGGAGTACGGGGACGGCGACGAGGTGATGGCCGACCCGGACATGGTCCGGCGGGCGGTGGTGAACCTGGTGGCCAACGCGGTAGACGCCATGCCGTCCGGCGGCACGTTGACGGTCTCGGCGGGTTCCCGGGACGGCGTCCGCTACGCCATCGTGATCCGGGACACCGGCGTCGGGATCGACGGGAAGGACCGGGAGCGGATATTCGAACCGTACTTCACCACCAAGGAATCCGGCCTCGGCCTGGGGCTCGTGCTCACGAAGAAGATCGTGGACGCGCACGACGGGGAGATCCTGCTTTCCTCCGAACCCGGGAAGGGGACGCGCGTCGAGGTCGTGCTGCCCCGCGGGGCGGCGGGGGGTGGGGCGGCATGAAGGGGACGATCCTCGTCGTCGACGACGAGCGGAACCAGCGCGAGATCCTCGGGGCGATCCTGAAGAGCGAGGGGTTCAACCCCATGTTGGCGGGGAGCGGGGAGGAGGCGCTGCGGATTCTCGAGAGGGAGCCGGTCGACCTCGTCCTGACCGACCTCGTGATGCCGGGGATGACGGGGGAGGAGCTGATCGACGCCGTCCACTCCCGCAACCCGGGCATCCCCATTCTCCTCACGAGCGCCTACGGCACGATCCAGACCGCCGTGGACGCCATAAAGAAGGGGGCATACTACTACTTCGAGAAGCCCGTGGACCGGGCGCGGCTCCTGATCATCATCGAGCGGGCCATCGAGAACCTCCGGCTGCGGGAGTCCCACCGGGTCCTCTCCGAGAAACTTTTCCCGGGGACCGTCCCCATACTGGGGGAGCACGCGGCGGTACGGGAGATCAAGCGGATCCTTCCCCGGGTCGCCAAGAGCGACAGCACGATCCTGCTGACCGGGGAGAGCGGCACGGGAAAGGAGGTGATCGCCCGGAACGTCCACTCCATGAGCGGCCGGAGCGGGGCCCCCTTCCTGGCGGTCAACTGCGCCTCCCTGCCGGACACCCTGTTCGAGAGCGAACTGTTCGGTCACGAGCGCGGAGCCTTCACCGGCGCGGTGCGCCGGGAGATCGGCCTGTTCGAGGCGGCGCAGGGGGGCACGATCTTCCTCGACGAGATCGCGGAGGTGAAGCTCGAGATCCAGGCGAAGCTGCTGCGTGCGCTCCAGGAGAAGGAGATCCGCCGGGTGGGGGGGAAGGAGAATATCCCGATCGACGTGCGGATCGTCGCCGCGACGAACCGGGACCTCGAGGAGTTCGTTCGGGAGGGGAGGTTCCGCGCGGACCTCTTCTACCGGCTCAACATCGTGAAGCTCACCCTGCCGCCCCTCCGGGACCGGATATCGGACATACCGCTGCTGGCGGAGCATTTCCTCGCGCGGCACGGGGAGAAGGGATTTCCCCCCGTGCGGGAGATCACGAAGGAGGCGATGCGGCTGCTGATGCGGTACCCGTGGCCCGGAAACGTCCGGGAGCTGTCCTCGGTGGTCGAGCGGGCCGTGGTCCTCGCCGAGGGGGGGAAGATCGGGCCGGAGGAGTTGCCGCGGGAGATGCGGGAGGGAGCCGAGGCGGTACCCGCAAAGGCGTTCGACCTGCCCCCCCACGGAGTGGACTTCGAGAAGATCGAGGAGCACCTGCTGCGGCAGGCCGTCGAGCGGTCCGGCGGCGTCCACGCCCGGGGGGCCGAGCTGTTGCGGATGAGCTACAAGACGTACATCTACCGGCTGAGGAAGTTCGGGATCATATCCTCCTGAATCGTTCCCCAAATGGGGAATCCGCCCTCCAGTTGGGGAACCTCCAAGGAGTTCGGGAGTGGGGGATACCATCAATGTATTGAATATAAACAGGATTTCGTTTGCGATCGCATTGGCACTATCCTTGAAATAAACATTCCCAAGGTTAACCATCAATCCTCCTGGAGGGAATGAAATGAAGAAGCTGTTCACAGTGGTTCTGGCAGTGGCGTTCGCCATCTCGGCTGCGGGCTTCGCGGTCGCGGCGGACAACGCGATGAAGGCGGCGCCGGCCCCGGCCAAGAAGGAAGCGGCCCCGGCCCCTGCACCGGCCCCGGCGGGCGAGAAGAAGGCGGAAAAGGCGGCCAAGCCGAAGCCCGTGCAGGTCACCGGCACGATCGAGGCGGTGGACGCGGCGGCCGGCACCTTCACGGTGAAGGGGAAGAAGGGGAACGTGGACCTGAAGGCCGGCGACAAGGTGAAGCTGGGCGACTACAAGGTCGGCGACAAAGTCACCGTGAAGTATGCCGACGGCATGGCGTCAAAGGTCACGAAGGTGAAGACGACAGAGAAGAAGGCCGAAGCGAAGCCCGCCGAGAAGAAGACCCCCGCTCCGGCGGCAGCCCCGGCCCCTGCGCCGGCTCCAGCCCCGGCTCCGGCGGCTCCCCCGGCGAAGAAGTAACCGGTTCTACCGGGCAAGCGGTCCGGCCCCACAAGGGCTTCCGGATCCCGCGGGCAGGGGGACACAATCCCCCTGCCCTTTTTTTTTGCCCTCACGCCTTACCTTTCAGGTCAGGGGGAACCTCTTGATCCGTTGGGGGACGGAGGGGAAGAGTGTCCCCCGCCAGTTATCGGTACCGGGCGAGTTCTTCCGCTACCTGCCGGAGCGCCTTCTCCATCTCTGCGCGACACGTCGCCTCGTCCACCAGGCAGAGCCGTTCCGCCTCCTCCATCCGGGCGAGAAACCGCCCGCGGTCCTGCCGCAGGGCACCGACCCACGTATTGAACGCTTCCGCAAGCTGCCCGGCCTGGTCGCCGTGCCGGAACGAGACCGGCCGGGTCGCGGCGCCGGAGCGGAACTCCTCCAGCACCCGCTCCATCCGGTAGAGCGGGCCCGCGACGCGGTGAAGAATGTACACGCAGAGGGCAGCCGTCGACAGGGAGGCCAGCAGCGCGTAGGCAAGAACGGAGACGGTGACGACCGGCCTCATGTACGCGGCGAGGCCCCGCAGCTGGTGATACACGGCGGCGTACTCCCCCGCGAGGGGCTTGGAGAGGACGAAGAAGAGGATGGCGTACAGTACCCCTACCCCCAACGCGAAGTTGATGAGGAGCCGCAGCAGGATACCGAGGATGTACCGGTGGCCGATCGGCCCGCCGCTGTCCGTCGTCCTGGCGGTGCCGTTCACGGCGCGATCCCCCGGATCCTCTGCTTGAGCGCGTCCCAACGGAGACGGAACTCCTCTGCGGGCACGCCGTCGCCCGCGAGGTTCTCCGCCTCCGACCGGATCGAACGGAGGGAGGCGAGGGTCTCTGCCCGCGCGCCGTCGACCAGTTCGCCGAGCCGGGGGATCTCCGCGCAACCGCGTACCCCCGTGGGCGTGGAAAGGTCGCGGTCCGCCGAGGCCCGGAGCGCCTGACCGACCCGGTCGATGCCCCGGCGGGCCGACCAGGCCAGAAACAGGAACAGGGCCGCGGCGGGCAGGAAGGTCCCCGCGAACAGCGCCGCAAGATGGCCGGCGAGGGGGTCCCGGACGATCTCGAACGCCGACCGCATCGGGTAGTGCCCCCGGACGGCGGCGGAAAGCAGCATCCGCCGGAGAACTTTTCCGGCCAGCGCCCCGAAGGCGATCCCGCCGGCGGCGATCACGGCGGTGAACAGCAGCGCCGCCCCGCCCTGGAGGCGGGGGGTGACGTACCGGATCTTCCGGCGGTGGGGGCGCTGTGGGCGGGTCATCGCGGCAACCGGTGGCATGCCTCGCACAGGGGGGCGGCGCCGCGCTCCGGGTCGGACCGGCGCAGGAAGTAGGTCCGGAAGCGGCCTTCATCCACCGATGCGAGCTCCTCGGATGCCTGTTCCGGGAACGCCCGGACGGCGGAGAGGTACGCGCCGTGCGCCACGTGGCAGGTGAGGCACATCATCCGCCCGTCGTCGGCCAGGCGGAGGTCCGCGGGGACGTTCGCCTTCCCGTACCGTTCCGCCGGCCGGACATCAATCGGGTGCGATTTTCCCAGGTTCTCCCTGCGATGGCACTCCAGGCAGAGGGCGTCCGCTTCCGGGGAGATCCGGGCGGGGTCCGGAAGCCCTTCCTGGCCGGTGAGGTGGCATCTCGGGCAAGACTCCGGGGCCTGGAAATGGGAGTGGGGTGTCCCGGGAAGGGACTCCGCCGCGTCGGCATGGAAGGGGAAGGCGAGGACGGCGGAAGCCGCAAGGAATCCCGCGATGGTGCGACGCACCGCTGATACCATGGAGGACGATACCCGTCCCGGCAAAACGCCGTTTTCTTGCATCCGCACAATGGAATATCCCGTTCTCCCCGAGTTGTCAAATGCGACATTCCGGGGGCAGCCGGACGCGCCGGCGACGGCCCGGGCCGCGATTGACTTTTCCCGGGGCCTCTGGTAGTAACTGGTGGTTGTTATTCCCCCCAAATCCTCTCGCGGGAGACGATTCGCATGAAGGTTCTGGCGCTGGACAACCTGCAGAAGGTGGGCATCGACGTGTTCGTCCGGGAAGGGATCGAGGTCGACGTCAAGGGCAAGATGACGCCGGAGGAGCTGGCGGCCGTGATCAACAGCTACGACGCGGTCGTGGTCCGGGGGGCCACCAAGGCCACCGCCGCGAGCTTCGA
>JAGGAJ010000076.1 GCA_017889845.1 Deltaproteobacteria bacterium | reverse complement strand
GCGAAGAGGGCGTCGTACGCCGTGATCATCACGATCCTCGACCCGTCCGCCTTCATCCGCGCGAGGTCGGGCATGATGGTCTTCCGCGTCGCCATTTCCGCGTCCCTCCCGTAAAACGAAACGGCCTCCCGGAACCGTATCCGGAAGGCCGCGAGAAGTCGCGCCGGGCGCCGGCAGGGCGCGATCCCCGCGCACCGCCGCCGCTCCCCGATAACGATCCCGTCTAGGTCCGGCTTACCTGGATCCCAGCGGTATGTAGTGCTGCGTCCCGCGTTTCACACTCTTGACCTCTCTCACGAGATGTTCAAGGTCGCGGGGGCTCTCCACAAAGTCGATCTCGCTCGTGTTCACCACCAGGAGCGGGGTCTCGTTGTAGTGGAAGAAATATTCATTATAAGCATCGCTCAGCGTCTTCAGGTAGTCAAGGGAGATGTTCCGCTCGTAGGCGATCCCCCGCTTCCGGACCCGGGACAGCAGCACCTCCGGGCGCGCCTGCAGGTAGATGACCATGTCCGGTTTCGGGAGGGTCGACACGAGGAGCTTGTAGATCGACTCGTAGAGCGAGACCTCGTCGTCCTCCAGGTTGATGAGGGCGAAGATCTTGTCCTTGGCCAGGATGTAGTCGCACACCACTCCGGCCTCGAAGAGGTTCCCCTGGGCCACCTCCTTCTGCTGGCGGTACCGGGACAGGAGGAAGAAGAGTTGGGTCTGGAAGGCGAATTTCCTGGGATCCTCGTAGAAACGCTCCAGGAACGGGTTGTTCGCCACATCCTCTTTCACGAGGCGGGCCCCGAACTTCCGGGCGAGGATCTTGGCCAGGGATGACTTCCCGACCCCGATCGGTCCCTCGATCGCGATGTAACGGGGGGTTTTCGGATCGTTCATTTCCGGTCAATTGTAAGCGGGGGGAAGCGTTTTTACCACTACATTCGGGCGAAACGGCGGGCCAGGCCGAGGTACGACGCGGGGGGAACGGTTTCCGCGCGGCGGGAGGGGTCGATCCCCGCGGCTTCCAGCAATCCGCACCATTCCCCCGCCCCCCCCGGGAGGAAAGGGACCGGGGCGTTCCTCAACGTTTTCCGCCTGTGCGCGAAGGCTGCACGGACCACGACCCGCAGGGACTCGACGAGCGGATCGGGGAAAGACCCGAAAAACCGGACGGTCACCACCGCCGAGTCCACTTCGGGGGCGGGGTGGAAACATCCCCGGGCGACGGCGAACTCCCGCCTGGCCTCGGCGAGCACCGACAGGTAGACGGACAGGATTCCGTACTCTTTCCCGCCGGGCGAAGCCAGCAGCCGTTCCGCCATCTCCCGCTGGAGCATCAGGACCGCCCGGGGGAAGAGTCCCCGAAGCTCGATCAGCCGCAGGACGACCGGCGAGGAGATGGAGTACGGCAGGTTCCCGACCACCGTGCCGCCCCGGGGGAAGCGCCGGAGCCACTCAGGCCCGGAGATACCCAGGAAATCCGCTTCGAGGATCTCCACGGAGGTGCCCGCGAACTGCTCCGCCAGGTGGGCGGAAAGACCCCGGTCGACCTCCACGGCCAGCACGGGGACGCCGGATTCGGCCAGCGGGCCGGTCAGCGCCCCCAGGCCGGGGCCGATCTCCAGGAAGGGGGGAGGATATGCCCGCGCGAGGGCCACGATCTTCCGGACGACGTTGCCGTCGTGGAGGAAGTTCTGCCCGAGGCGCTTCCGCGGGGCGAGGCCCAGGGCGGCGAGGGTCCGCCGCGGATTGTCAGCGGGTGAACCGGGAGGCGGCATAGGCGTTCAGCTCCGGCCCCGACCGGGAGCCCGCGGACATCCGCCGCTCCCCGAGCAGCGCCACCATGGCGGCGTTGTCGGTGCACAGGGATCTGGACGGGAGATACACGTCCACCCCTTCCGCGGCACCCCGCTCCCGCGCAAGCAACCGCAGCCGGGAGTTGGCCGACACGCCGCCCGAAAGGACCAGCCGCGGGATCCCTTCCCGCTTCGCCGCCGCGAGCGCCTTCCCGGCGAGGACGTCGACGATCGCCTCCTGGAACGAGGCGGCGACGTCCTCCACCTTCGCGGCGGCCCCTTCCGGGGAGGCGAGGAAGGTCCGGAGCGCCGTCTTGAGTCCCGAGAAGGAGAAGTCCGCCGAGTCGTGGGAGAGCCACGCACGCGGGAAGCGGTACCGCGCGGGGTCCGCGCCCTGCGACAGGCGATCGATGGCCACGCCCCCGGGGTACCCCACCCCCATCATCTTCGCCGCCTTGTCGAACGCCTCCCCCGCCGCGTCGTCCAGCGTGCCGCCCAGGAACCGCATCGCCTCCCAGCCGGTCACGCGGAACAGGGAGGTGTGCCCGCCCGACACGAGCAGGGCGACGTACGGGAAGACGACCTCGCTCTCGAGGAAGACGGCGTAGACGTGGGATTCCAGGTGGTCCACGCCGCAGACGGGCTTCTCCCACGCGAAGGAGAGGGACTTGGCGAAGCACAGCCCCACCAGCAGGGACCCGATCAGCCCCGGTCCCGCGGTCGCGGCGATCCCGTCGATGGCGTCCCGGCCCGAACCGGCGTCCGCAAGAGCCTTCTCCACCACCGGAACCACGGACTTCAGGTGTTCCCGGGAGGCGAGCTCCGGCACTACGCCTCCGTATGCGGCGTGGACCTTCACCTGGGAGGAAACGACGTTGGAGAGGAGCCCCGCGGACCCGTCGTAGACGGCTGCGGCGGTCTCGTCGCAGGAACTCTCGATCCCCAGCACGCGCATCCGGGCTACAGGATGTTCGCGGCGAGCTCTGCGAGGGGGGAGCGCTCCCCCTTGGCCAGCAGCACGTGGCCGGAGATCGCCTCCCCCTTGAACTTCTCCACCGTGTAGGAGAGCCCGTTGCTCGCCGAATCGACGAACGGGTTGTCGATCTGGTACGGGTCGCCCGTGAGGACGACCTTGCTGTTCTCCCCCGCGCGGGTGAGGATCGTCTTGACCTCGTGGGGGGAGAGGTTCTGCGCCTCGTCCACCACGATGAACTGGTTCGGGATGGAGCGGCCGCGGATGTAGGTGAGGGGCTCGATCTCGAGGATCCCCAGGTTCATCAGTTCCTGGTATCCCCGGACGCCCCCCTGACGCTTCTTCCGGTTGAAGCCGAACAGGTATTCCACGTTGTCGAAGATCGGCTGCATCCAGGGCTTGAGCTTCTCCTCCACGTCGCCCGGGAGGAATCCCAGGTCCTTCCCCATCGGGAGGACGGGGCGGGAGACCAGCATCCGCTGGTACGCCTCCTCGTCGGACGTCTTCCGGAGCCCCGCGGCGATGGCCAGCAGCGTTTTACCCGTCCCCGCCTTCCCGGCCAGCGTGACGAGCTTCACCGAGTCGTCCAGCAGGATGTCGAGGGCGAAGTGCTGCTCCTTGTTCCGCGGCCGGACCCCCCACACGTCCTCCTTCATCGCGGGGAGCAGGCGGATCCTCTTCCGCGCGCCGTCGGCGCGTCCGAGGGCGGACGCCTGCGAGGCGGCGTCCCGGAAGATCACATACTCGTTCGGGTAGAGGTCCTCGGCCCCGGCGGGCGGCGCGCACTCCGCGGCGTGGTAGAAGGCGTCGATGAACTCCTTCCCCGCCGGGATCTCCCGGAAGCCGCGGTAGAGCTCCTCGATGTCCACCCGGTCGCTCTCGTAGTCCTCCGCCGTGATCCCGAGGGCGTCCGCCTTGATCCGCAGGTTGGTGTCCTTGGAGACCACCACCACGGGGACGTCGCTCTCCCGGCCGCGCGCCGACAGCGCCACGCCCAGAATCTGGTTGTCCTCGAGCTGCCCTTTCAGCTCCGGCGGAAGCAGGGACGCCCCCTCGCTCCCGAACGCCACGCGCAGGAGCCCGCCCTGCTCCAGCGGCACCCCCTCCGCGAGGTTGCCGGACTCCCGCAGCCGGTCGACGTACTTGGACACGGTGCGGGCGTTGCGCCCGAGCATGTTGAGGTCCTTCTTGAAGTGGTCGAGTTCCTCGATCACCGTGATGGGGATGATCACGCGGTTGTCCTGGAACTTGAACAGCGCGTTCGGGTCGTGCAGCAGGACGTTGGTGTCCAGCACGAAATTCTTGATCATCCGCCCTCCGGGAGCCGCCTCGGAACTAGGGGATCTCCGAGAGCTTCTTCTTCGCGAGTTCGGCCGCCTTCGACTTCGGGTACTTCGACGAGACGAGCTCGAGGAGGACGCGGGCGTTCTTCCGGTCGTTCAGGGAGAGGAACGCCAGCCCCTGCTTGTACATGGCGTCCGGCGCCTTGTCGCCGGAAGGATACCGGTCCACCACGTCCTGGAATGCCAGGATTGCGTTCTCGTAATCCTTCTCCGCGAAATACGCCTCCCCCTTCCAGTACAGAACGTTGGGCGTCAGCTTGTGGTTCGGGTACTTCGCGGCGAAGGCGGTCAACGTCTCCCGGCCCTTCCGGGGGTTGCCCCCCTTGACCTGGCCGACGGCGTACTCGTACATCTCCTCGGGGCTTCTCCACTCCCGGGCGGCCTCCCCGGCCGCCGCCGGGGGGGCGGCGCCAAGCTTCCCGAGTTTCTCCTCCTGGGCCGCCATGTGCTTCTCGAGTTCCTTGATCCGCTCGGCGTTGCCGCGCATCTCCTGCACCGCCCGGTCGAGCTCGTTCTGCCGGCTCGTGATCCGCTGCATCTCCACACGCGCCTCGTCCATCCTGGACGTGGCCGCGAGGAGGTCGGACTTGACGCGGTCGAATTCGTTGTTCATGTCCGCGTAGTTCTTCCGCAGGGCCTGGATATCGCCGCCGTCCGCCCCTGCCGCGTCGGCCGAGACCGGGGCGCGCGTCTGTGACGCCTTGAGGGCAGCCATGTCCTTCTTCATCGCGACCATCTCGTTCTGCAGGCGCTCGAAGGAACCGGTGTCGGCGATGGTGCACCCCATCGCCGTCGCGACTCCTGCGAGAAGCAGGGCCAATCCCGGGAAATGCCGTCGCACGGTCACCGCGTCACCTCACTTCAGCAGGAAATGGGCGCGGCGGTTCTTCGCCCACGCCTCCTCGTTGTGGCCCGGGTCCACCGGCCGTTCCTTCCCGAAACTGACCGTGGAGATCGCCCCCTTCGGGACCCCCAGCGACACGAGGTAGTTCTTTACCGTGACGGCGCGCCGCTCCCCGAGCGCCAGGTTGTACTCCGCCGATCCCCGCTCGTCGCAATGCCCCTCGACCGTCACCCTCGCCTTCGGGTTCTTCTTCATGTACTCCGCCACCACCTGGCAGCTCCTCTTCCCCTCTTCCGTCAGGTCCGCCTTGTCGAAGTCGAAGCGGACGTCGGTGAAGCGGGACGGCTTCTCCTCCGTCACCGCCACGCCGGCCTCCGCCGCCCTCGCGGCGAGCACGGTCGACTCCCCGGGCTTCGGGACGGGTGCCTCCGTCACCGGCGTCTCCCCGATCGCCTCGGCCCCCGGCGCGGGGGTTGCGGACGAGGCGGTCTCCCCGGAGACGTCGCCGGACTTCACGGTCTGCTTCTTGGCGCACCCCGCGGCCAGGACGGCGGCGAGGAGAAAGAAAAGGACTGCCTGCTTCCACGTCAACCCGTTTTTCATGTGCCCCCCATCGCGGGACCGGCCGGTACCGCCCGGTGTTCCCGCGGCTACCTTCCGGGGGACCAGGCGGGCGAACCCATGTCGCCGAGGCCGGACGCAAGGGTCCGCTCCTGCCGACCGTCCGTTGAGATGATTTTCAGCTCAGAATAGCCCCTTTTCCGGTAGCTGTAAACGAGGTACCGGCCGTCGGGCGAGAAGGAGGGGTCCTCGCAGTCGCCGTCCGGGGCACCCGTAACCTGGCGCAGATCGGAGCCGTCCGGGGCGACGGTGAAGACCGCGAACTTCCCCTCCGCGCGGGCGGTGAAGGCAATCCGGTTCCCCGCGGGGGACCACGACGGCGAGGTGGCGTACCCCGACCCGTGGGAGATGCGGACCCCGTTCGCCTCGCCGAGGGTCTTCACGTACACCTGGGGGGAGCCTCCGCGGTCGGAGACGAAGACGAGCCCCCGGCCGTCGGGGGACGGAGACGGGGAGACGTCGAGCCCATACCCCCCCACGACCGTCTCCGCGGTGCCCCCGACCACGCGCACGCGGTAGATGTCCGAGTTGCCGTCCTGGCTCACCGCCGCGTACAGCCATTGCCCGTCCGGGGAGAATCCGCCGGGGCTCTTCGTGTTGCCGAACCGGACCCCTTCCTTCTCGCTGCCTCCGGCGACGTTCCGGAGGTAGATCACGGGAACGCCGGTGCGGTAGGAGGTGTAGGCGAGCCACTGCCCGTCGGGGGACCAGTGGGGGAAGAGGTTGAAGCTGCGGTTGTCCGTCACCTGCCGGAGTTCCTGGCCGTCCATCCCGACGATGTAGATCTCCTTCCCCTTCCCCTTCCCCGCCCCGGGACGGGCGGTGAAGGCGATCTCCGTGCCGAAGATCCCGCGCACGCCGGTGAAGGCGTACACGATCTCGTTCGCGAAACGGTGGGCGATGCCGCGCACCTGGCGGGGGGTGCCGGTGTACCGCTTCCCGGCCATCAGCGTCCCCTGGGTGGCGTCGTACAGGCGCATCTCGACCGAGACCTGGTCCCCCCGGGTGTCCACCTTCCCGATCACCACGGCCTCCGCGCCGATCACCTTCCAGGCGGGGAAGGAAAGGGGAGTGCCGGAGAAGTGCGCCGGCGTGACGGCCTCCATGTGCGACTTCTCGGGCACCAGGTCGAAGAGGTCGGTGAGGGCGAGGTCCCCCTCGAGGACCTTCGGGACGGACCGGGAGAGGGCGGGGTCCCCGGACGCCACCACGAAGCTCGCCACGGCGATGGGCATCCGCTTGCCGCCGGGCGCGTTGATGTCGATGTAGAGGACCGGGCTCGCCGCGGAAGGAAGCAGAAGGGTGCAAAGGAGTCCGAGCGTCCCCGCAAGCTTTGTCGACCGCCTCATGCCGCCCCCCCCGAACCGTGGAATCGGAAACCCACCTCGTAATGGTCCTCCCCGCCCCGCAGCTGCTCCGGAGGGACCGGCAGCGGGCTCGCCTTCCGGATGGCGCGGCGGACGGATTCGTCGAAGTAGGCGTTCCCCGAACTGCGCTCGACGCGCGTATCCGACACGCGCCCGTCCCTCTCGATGACGATCCGCAATTCCACCATCAGGCTGCCCGCCTCCCGGGCCACCGGCTCGGGAAGGACCCACGCCTCCCGCACCGCCTCCTCGAGGCGGCGGAAATATTCCCGGAGTTCGGGGGGAAGCCGCACCGTTCCCTTCGCCCCGCCGCCAAGCCCCCCGGTGCCCTGCGAGGGCCCCGTGGGCGGCGCCTCGATCCGGTGCGCGACCCGCTCCCCCACGCTCCGCACGGCGGCCCGCGCCGCCTCCTCCCGCCTCCGCGTCTCCACGGCCTGCCGCACCGTCTCGGACTCCGCCCGGGTCTCCCGCATTCTCCGGAGCCGGTCCTCCAGGGAGGAGGTATCGGGGGCCTTCTTGCGCGACGTAGTGTACTCCTCCGGCGCGGCAACGGGGGGGGACTTCTTCGCCGACTTCGTTTTCGGCGGTGCTTTCTCCGTCTTCCCGGCCTTCCTCTCGGGCGGGACCTTCTCCGCCTTCCCGCCCTTCCTCTCGGGGGGGGCCTTCTCCGGTTTCGCCGGTGCGGGGGGCGGGCCGGGGGCCGTCGTCACGGGTTGCCGGAACTCCCCTCCCCCCACGAGGTCCACCACGGCCACGGGTTCCAGGCGGATCGGCGACCCCCGGAAGGCGGAAACGGCGAGCGCCAGAACCGCGAGGAGGACGTGGAACACCCCGGAAACGACGATCATCCCCTTCAGGGGTGGAGGGGAGAGGTCCGGGAAGTACGGGGAGCCGGCCGCCCCCCTACCGCTCGAGCGGCTCGGTGACCATGCCAAGTTTTTCGATCCCGGAGTTCCGGACTTCCGCGATGACCTTCACCACGAAACCGTACGGGACGGTGCGGTCGGCGCGGAAGTACACCTGGCGGTCCGTCCGTTGCGCCACGATCTGCTGGAGCACCCCGGCCATGCGGTTGAACTCCACGGGCTGCTTCCCGATGAAGATGCGGCTGTTCGCGTCGACCGTGATGACGAGGCGTTCCTCGTCGGTGCGCAGGGCCTTGGCGCTGGCCTGCGGCAGGTTCACGTCCACCCCCTGGGTGAGCATCGGAGCAGTGACCATGAAGATGATGAGGAGCACGAGCATCACGTCGACCAGCGGCGTGACGTTGATCTCCGCCATGATCCTGCGATCGCCGGCGCGGCCGGATCCCGTCATCGCCATGGGATCACATCCTCTCCGACTTGCGCTGGAGGAAGTTGACGAACTCGGCGTTGAAGCTGTCCATCCGGTTCAGGACCGTCCGGATGCGGTTCAGGAAGTAATTGTACGCCATGACGGCCGGGATGGCCGCCGCCAGTCCCGCCGCCGTCGCGACGAGGGCCTCCGCGATACCGGGGGCCACCGTCGCCAGCGTCGCATTCCCGGTCATCGCGATCCCGGAGAAGGCGTTCATGATCCCCCACACGGTTCCGAAGAGGCCTATGAAGGGGGTGGCGCTCCCGGTGGTGGCGAGGAAGGGGAGGAGGTCCTCCATGCTCCCGACCTGCTCCTGGGACGCCCTGCGCATCGCCCGGGCCACGT
>JAGGAJ010000075.1 GCA_017889845.1 Deltaproteobacteria bacterium | reverse complement strand
GGCGGGTCGGCGGAAGGGTCCGTGTGATCGCCCGGAGAGGGACGCTTCTGGCCGTCGCGGTGGTTCCGATAGAGACGTACGTCGCCGCCGTGGTCAGCCGGGAGGCGCCGCCGAAATTCTTCCCGGAGGCGCTGAAGGCCATGGCCGTCGCCGTCCGCACCTACGCGGTAGGGATGTCACGGACACCCCGTAACCCGGACTACGACATGGTGGCGAGCGTGGAGGACCAGGTGTTCGAGGGGGTGGACGACGTGGCGCCCCCGTTCCGTGAAGCGGTCGAGGCGACGCGGGGGGAGGTGGCGCTGTACCGCGGTGTGCCCGCCCGGACGGTGTACCACTCTACGTGCGGAGGGCGGACGGAGTCCGCGGCGAACGCGTGGGGGGGGAAGGATGTGCCGTACCTGCACGACCAGCCATGCGAGGACTGCTCCGGGAGTCCCGCGTACCGGTGGGAGTACAGGATGAGCGCCAAGGAAGGACACCGCGTCGCCCAGGTCCTGGGGATCCGCCCCGGAAAGGATCTGTGGTTCTCCGTCGTGGCATGGTCGTCGACCGGGCGGGCTAGCCGGGTGCGCATCGCCTCGTCGGGGGTATCGCGGGAGGTCTCCGCGGCGGAATTCCGCAAGGCGGTCGGCTACGCCCGGCTCCGGAGCCTGAAGATGGAGATCTCCGCCGCCGCGGACGGCTGGATCTTCCGGGGACAGGGGTACGGGCACGGCGTCGGGATGTGCCAGTACGGCGCGGACGGGATGGCTAGGGCGGGCATGGGGTATCGGGAGATCCTCGCCCGGTACTACCCCGGCCTCCGGATCGCGATGGAGTCCCCCTGAGGACGGCCCTGCTCGACTATGCCCTCCCGGAGCACCTCGTCGCCCAGCGCCCGGCGCCCCGGCGACGAGACGCCCGGTTGATGACCCTGTCGCGGGAAACGGGGTGTATCGGCCATCGGGCGTTCTCCGCGCTGCCCTCCCTCCTCCGCCCCGGCGACCTCCTCGTGGTCAACGACACGAAGGTTCTCCGGGGCCGCCTGCGGGCAAGGCGAACGGGCGGCGGAGCCGTCGAGATCTTCCTGCTTTCCCGCCTGGACGGGGAAGGAGCTGCCGGAGAGCGTTGGGAGGCGCTGGCGCGTCCCTCGAAGCGGCTGTCCGCGGGAGACACGTTCGGGATCGGCGGGGCGCTCGCAGCCCGGCTCGACCGCCGGCACGGGGACGGGCGGTGGGAGGTTACCCTCTTCACCCCGGAGGGGACGGTGGCCGACGCCATCGAGCGGGTGGGGGAGGTCCCGCTCCCCCCGTACATCCGGCGGGTGCCGGGGGAGCCGGCAGGCGAAGAGGACGCCCGGCGCTACCAGACGGTGTATGCCGCCCTTCCGGGATCGGTGGCGGCGCCGACGGCGGGGCTCCACTTCGACGAGGACCTGCTCCGCGAACTCGGCGCGGTGGGGATCGGCGTCGCCCGGGTGACCCTGTCGATCGGGTACGGCACATTCTCCCCGATCCGTACGGAAGAGGTGGAGGAGTTCGCGATCCACCCGGAGCGATACCGGGTGACCCCGGAAGCGGCGGAGGCCGTGAACGCCGCCCGGGCCCGGGGAGGCCGCGTCGTTGCGGTAGGGACCACCAGCGTGCGGACGCTGGAGACGTGCGCGGGGGAGGACGGCACCGTGGCCCCTTCGGAGGGGGTCACCCGGAAGTTCATTTTCCCGGGGTACCGGTTCCGCGCGGTGGACGCCCTTCTCACGAATTTCCACCTCCCCCGTTCGAGCCTCCTTGCCCTCGTGATGGCCTTCGCCGGTGTCGATGCGGTGCGCGCGGCGTACCGCGCGGCAGTGGAGGAAGGGTACCGGTTCTACAGCTACGGCGACGCCATGCTCATCAGATGAAGGAGAGCGAGAAGTGTCTCGGGTTTTTCTCCTGCGCGAAGGGATCTTCTGTAAGGTGCAGCCGCCTTCGGGGGACACTCTTAGTGCTTCAATTCATAATTACGGTAGCATTCGAGTGCCGCTGCATCCGCCCCGGCTTCGTTACGCTCCCTCATCGTACTTGCCCAGTACGCCTCGGTCGCGCGCCTTGCCGGATGCGGCGCATCGACTCTCTCGATGCGTTACCGCAATTATGAACTGAAGCACTTCGCTTCAAACACGGGAGGAAGGGTTAGAGTGTCGCCCGTCCGGATGACATGACGGTCCGGTTCACCGTCGGGGCGCAGGACGGAGGGTCCCAGGCGCGGGTCGGGGAGATCGCCACGGAACGCGGTTCCTTCCGCACCCCCGCGTTCCTGCCCGTGGGGACGGCGGCGACGGTGAAGGGCGTGTGGCCCGGCCAACTGCGCGACATGGGGTACGACTGCATCCTCGGGAACACGTATCACCTGTACCTTCGGCCCGGCCCCGCGCGCGTCCGGGGGCTGGGCGGGCTCCACCGGTTCATGGGATGGGATGGGCTGATCCTGACGGACAGCGGCGGGTTCCAGGTCTTCTCCATGAGCGCCCTGCGGAAGGTTTCCGACGAGGCGGTGACCTTCCGGTCACACATCGACGGTTCCCTGCATACCCTCTCCCCGGAACGGGCGGTGGAAATCCAGGAGGCCCTCGGATCCGACATCCGGATGGTTCTGGACGAGTGCGTGGGATACCCTGCGGACCGGAAGGACGTGGAGGACGCGGTGCGCCGGACCACGCTGTGGGCCCGGCGGTCCCTCGCCGCGGCGACCCTGTCCGCCGGGGGGATGTTCGGGATCGTTCAGGGCGGGATGCACCCCGATCTCCGGAGGCGCAGCGCCGAGGAGATCTGCTCCCTCCCGTTCCCGGGTTTCGCCATCGGCGGGGTGAGCGTCGGCGAGGGGAAGGATCTCCTGCGGGAGACGGTGTCCCTCGCCGCGCCGATGCTCCCCGGGGACAGGCCACGGTATCTCATGGGGGTGGGAACGCCGGGAGACCTTCTCTTCGCGGTGTCGATGGGGGTGGACCTGTTCGACTGCGTCCTCCCGACGCGCAACGCCCGCAACGGCATGATGTTCACTTCCTCCGGCCCGTTGGCCATCAAGCAGGCCCGGTATGCGGACGATCCCCTTCCCCCGGACGGACGGTGCCCATGCACCACGTGCCGATCCTTTTCGCGGGGATATCTGCGCCACCTCTATCTCCAGCGGGAGATGCTGGGCTCCATGGCGATGACGGTCCACAACCTCCATTTCTACGCGGACCTGATGCGGCGTGCACGGGAGGCAATTTCCCATGGATATTTCGTGGAACTTGTGAAAGAATCAGCCGTTTCGGGAAACGACTAGACGCAAGGGAGGAGATTCGGATGCTGTTGACCGGCGTGGCGTACGCGATGGGCGGATCCCCGGGCGGCGGGGCCGGGGGGCTCATGGGGCTTCTCCCGATCCTGCTCATGTTCGTGATCTTCTACTTCCTCCTCATCCGGCCGCAGCAGAAGACGGCCCGGAAGCACCAGGACTTCATCAAGAACCTCAAGGTGGGGGACCGCGTGGTGACCACCGGGGGGCTCCACGGCGAGGTCAAGGGACTCACGGAGACCACCGTCACCCTCGAGGTCGCCGAGAAGGTGCGCGTGAAGGTGACGCGGAGCGCGATCTCCGGGTCGAGCCAGGAGGCGGCGACCCCGGAAGCGCAGAAGCCCGCCTGATCGCGCTGCAGCAAGGAACCGAAAGGAGCGACCCCGCACAATGTGGAAGAGCATCTCCGGGAGAATCACCCTGATCGTAATTCTCACGGTGGTCTCCGTCATCGTCCTGGCCCCGTCGCTCACCGATAAGGTGCCGGCGGGATGGAAGGACAAAATGCCCCGGATCAACCTCGGCCTCGACCTGCAGGGAGGTGTGTTCCTGCGCCTGGCGGTCGAGATCGACAAAGCCATCGAAAACACGATCCTGCGGTACGCCGACGACGCCCGCGGCGTGTGCCGCGAAAAGGGACTGCCGGTCCTGGCCTTCCAGAAGGCGGGGACCGACGGATTCTCCCTCAGGTTCCCCCCGGGCGACTTCGCCGGCCGGGCCGTCGCGCTGCTCAAGGACGAGTTTCCCTCCCTCGACGCGGCCCTGGGCGAGGTGAAGTCGGACGGGGCGACGGTGACGCTGCGGATGAAGCCGCAGGAGGTCCAGGCGATCCGCACGAACGCCGTGGTGCAGGGGGTGGAGACCATCCGAAACCGGATCGACCAGTTCGGCGTGCGGGAGCCGCAGATCATCGCGGAGGGGGAGGACCGGATCGTCGTGCAGCTGCCCGGCGTGAAGGACCAGCAGCGCGCCATCGAACTCGTCGGGAAGACGGCGCTGCTCGAGTTCAAGCTGGTGGACGAGGGAGCGAGCGTGGAGGATGCCCTCAAGGGGAACGTCCCCGAGGACGCCCAGCTCCTCTACCAGAAGTCGGTGGATCCCCAGACCGGCCGCGCAACGAAGACCCCCATGCTCGTGAAGAAGCGGGCCCTGCTGACGGGCGACACGATCAAGACGGCGAAGGTGAACTTCGACAGCCAGCGGGGGGGCGCCCACGTGTCCCTTTCCTTCGACTCCCGGGGGGCCAAGGTCTTCGACCGGGTCACGGCGGAGAACGTGAAGCGCCGCCTGGCGATCGTCCTCGACGACACGATCTACTCCGCGCCGGTGATCCAGGAGCGGATCTCGGGCGGGGAGGCGCAGATCACAGGCAGCTTCACCGCGGAAGAGGCGTCTGACCTCGCCATCGTCCTGCGCGCCGGTTCGCTTCCCGCGCCGGTCAAGGTGATCCAGAACGTATCCATCGGGCCGTCCCTGGGGCAGGACTCGATCCGGAAGGGGATCCAGGCGGCCATCATCGGTGCGTTGGTGGTGGTGGCGTTCATGGGATTCTATTACCGGTTCGCGGGGTTGGTGGCGGATTTCGCGCTGGTCTTCAACATCCTCTTCCTGCTGGCGAGCATGGCCGCCCTCTCGGCGACCCTGACCCTACCCGGCATCGCGGGGATCATCCTGGCGATCGGGATGGCGGTCGACTCCAACGTGCTCATCTTCGAGCGCATCCGGGAGGAGATCCGGGCGAAGAAATCGGTGCGGGTTTCCATCGACGCGGGGTACGACAAGGCGTTCATGACGGTGGTCGACTCCCACGTGACCACCCTGATCACCGCGATCATCCTCTTCCAGTTCGGCACCGGGCCGATCAAGGGGTTCGCCGTGTCGCTCTCCATGGGCGTCGCGATCAACCTCTTCACCGCGCTGGTGTGCACCAAGGTGGTGTTCGACTACCTCAACGCCAGGAAGCCGATGCAGGCGCTGAGCATTTAAGGGAAGCGGGGACGGCGACGCGATGATCGAGCTGATAAAGAATCCGAAGTACGACTTCATGTCCCTGAGGAATTACGCCTTCGCTCTTTCCGCGGTACTGTTGGTGCTCGGCCTCGTCGGGACCATCCAGATATTCCGGGGGAAGGCCAACCTCGGGGTCGACCTGGCGGGCGGGACCTCGATCCAGGTCAAGTTTCAAAAACCGTTCTCCATGGACGAGATCCGTTCCTTGCTGGTCCAAGCGGGCCAAGGCGAGGCGACGCTGCAGGGAGTCGAGGGGGAAAACATCCTCCTCATCAAACTGCGGGCGGATGCCGGCCAGCAGGAACGGATGGTGGCCGATCCCGTGCTGAAACTCCTCCGCGACAAACTGCCGGGAAACCCCTTTGTGGTGGAGAGCATCTCGGAGATCGGGCCAGCCATCGGGCACAAGCTGCGGCAGGACGCCATGTTGGCGTTGGCGATCTCCGCGCTGGCGATCATCCTCTACCTCGCCTGGCGGTTCGAATTCAAGTTCGGGGTCACCGCGGCGATCGCCACGTTTCACGACATCTTTGCCATGGTCGGGATCTTCTGGGCCCTCGGCATCGAACAGGACCTCCTCTTCATCACGGCGCTGCTCACCATCGGAGGGTACTCGCTGACGGACACGGTGGTCATCTTCGACCGGATCCGGGAAAATATCCGGCTCCGAAAGAGAAACACGTTCTCCGAGACGATCAACCTGAGCGTCAACGACGTCCTGAGCCGGTCCATCGTGACCTCGATCACGGTGTTCATGGCGGTAATGGCCCTGCTGTTCTTCGGCGGAGCCGTGCTGCGCAACTTCGCTCTCGCGCTGACGATAGGGATCCTGGTCGGCAGCTACTCGTCCGTCTTCGTGGCCGGCCCGATGCTCGTCCTTTGGCGCGGGGAGAAGATGACCGAAGTGAAACGGTGATGGAGGACGCCGGGTGAGGGGGGACCTCGCCCGCGAGTGGGCCCTCCGCTCGCCCGACTCCTCCCTCGTCCGCGAACTCTCCGCCCGCCACGGCCTGACCCCCGCGGCAGCGGCCGTACTGGCGAACCGCGGGATCTCCGCGTCCCCGGACGTCGAGCGGTTCCTCCGCGGCACCCTGTCGGACCTCTCCGACCCCTCCCTGCTGAAAGACGCGGACAAAGCCGCAGACCGGCTCGCGACGGCCGGCATCCGCGGGGAGCCCGTCCTCATCTACGCCGACTACGACGCGGACGGGGCGACCGGCGCCGCTTGCCTCTACCTCGTCCTGGGGGAACTGTTTCCCGGCCTCCCCGTGCGGATCCACCAGAACGACCGGCGCCGGGACGGGTACGGTCTCCAGGCCAAGATCCTCGCGCGGTTCGCGCGGGAGGGGTACCGGCTCGCCGTGTCGGTGGACTGCGGCATCTCCGACGCGGCCGCGGTGGCGGAGGCGGCCCGGGAGGGTGTCGAGGTGATCGTCACCGACCACCACCTTCCGGGGGATACCGTGCCGCCCGCCTACGCCGTGGTGAACCCGCAGCAGGCCGACTGCCCGTTCCCCGGCAAGGAGGTGGCCGGGGTGGGGGTCGCCTTCCTCCTTGCGTGCGCCGTGCGGAAACGGCTTCGCGGGAGCGGATTCTTCGACGGCCGCCCGGAGCCATCGCTCCGCCGGTATCTCGACCTCGTGGCGCTGGGCACGGTGGCGGACATGGCCCCCCTCCGGGACGGCAACCGCCTGCTGGTCCGGGAAGGGCTCCGGGAGATCCGGAAGGGGCCGCGGCCCGGGGTCGAGGCGCTCTTCGCCGCCGCCGGCATCCCCCACGGGACGGCCACGGAGGAGGATCTGGCTTTCCGCGTCGGCCCGCGGCTGAACGCCGCCGGACGGGTCGGGGACGCCTCCCGCAGCGCGAAGGTCCTCGTTTCGGACAGCCGCGAGGAGGCCGTTCGCCTCGCCAGGGAACTCAACGAGGACAACGCCCGGCGGCAGCGGGAGGAGGCGCGCATCCTCGCCCGGGTGGAGCAGTCCCTCTCCGCGGGTGGTGAGATCCCCCCCGCGATCGTCCTGTCCGACCCGGCATGGAACGCCGGGGTCCTCGGGATCGTGGCATCGAGGATCCTCGAGCGGTACGCGCGTCCCGTGGTACTGCTGCAGGAGGAGGACGGGGTGGCGAAAGGGTCGTGCCGCAGCGTCGAGGGGTTCCCGATCGTCACGGCCCTGTCCCGCCTGTCCCACCTGTTGTCGCGCTTCGGCGGCCACGCACAGGCCGCCGGCGTCGCGCTGCCCGTCTCGCGCCTCGGGGAGTTCCGTCGGGAGCTGTCCCAAATCGCCGCGCGGCACGCGGAAAGCGCCCCCTTCGTCCCCCGGAGGATCATCGACGCGGAGATCCGGGTCGACGACATCACCCCTGCGCTGCTGGCGGACCTGGGTCTCCTGCGCCCCTTCGGTGCGGGGAACGAGGAGCCGCTGTTCCTCCTCCGGGGCGCCCGCGCGCACCCGCACGGCCGGTTCGGCGGGGACGCGCAGCACGTGCGGTTCGAGGTGGCCGGGGACGGCCGCCGCCTGGGGGGGGTGGCGTTCCACCGGCGGGAGATCCCGTCCGACCCGTCCGGCCGCTCGGACCTGCTGTTCGCGGTCCAGGAGAACGTCTACGGAGGGACCCGGTCCATCCGCCTCCTCCTGCGGGACGCGAGGCCTGCGGGGGGGCCGCTATTGTGCGCCGGGACCGGCGCGCGTTAGAATCCTCCGGATGGCCCGGCCATTCCCACAGGAGGTTCCCCCGTGATCCCATACTCCGTGACGTTCGGCGGGATATCCGGAAAATACGCGTCCTGGAAGGAGGCGACCTTCGCCGTCGTCCCCTTCCCGGTCGACATGACCACGACGTACATGGCCGGAACGCGGAACGGCCCGCGCGCCATCCTCGACGCCTCCTCCCACATGGAGCTCTTCGACGAGGAGAACAAGATCGAGCCGTACCGCTCGGGGATCTTCGTCTCCGCGGAAATTCCGGCCACGACGGCGGGACCCGTCACCGCGCTGAAGGAGGTGGAGCGCCGGGTGAGGGCGATCTCCAAGGCGGGGAAGGTTCCCGTCCTGCTCGGCGGGGAGCACTCCGGAACGGCCGCGGCCGTCGCGGCGCTCCGGAAGAAGCACGGGGAGCTCACGGTCCTCCAGTTCGACGCCCACGCGGACATGCGGGACGAGTACCTCGGCACGCCGCACAACCACGCCTGCGTGGGGCGGCGGATCGTCGACACCGGCGCGAAGCTGGTGCAGGTCGGCATCCGGAGCATGTCCGAGGAGGAAGACCGGTACCTCAAGAAGGCGGAGGACGTGAAGACGTTCTACGCCTCCGAGGT
>JAGGAJ010000074.1 GCA_017889845.1 Deltaproteobacteria bacterium | reverse complement strand
ATCCGGCGCTGCACCTCGTCGATCTCCGTGGGGACGGAGTCGATCTCGATCTTCAGGTGCGACGCCGCCTCGTCGACCAGGTCGATCGCCTTGTCGGGGAGGAACCGGTCGGAAATGTACCGGTGCGAGAGGGTCGCGGCGGCGATCAGCGCCGCATCCTTGATCCGGACGCCGTGGTGCTGCTCGTACCGCCCCTTCAGCCCCCGGAGGATGGCGATCGTGTCCTCGACGGTGGGTTCCCCCACCTGGACCGGCTGGAACCGGCGCTCCAGGGCGGCGTCCTTTTCCACGTACTTTCGATACTCGTCGAGGGTGGTGGCGCCGACGCACCGCAGCTCCCCCCGGGCCAGCGCGGGCTTGAGCATGTTGGAGGCGTCCATCGCTCCCTCGGCCTTCCCCGCCCCCACCAGGGTGTGGAGCTCGTCGATGAAGAGGATCACCTTCCCTTCCGCGGCGGCGATCTCCTTGAGGACCGCCTTCAGCCGTTCCTCGAACTCGCCGCGGTATTTCGCCCCCGCGATCAGTGCCCCCATGTCCAGCGAAAGCACCCGCTTGTCCTTGAGCCCCTCCGGGACGTCCCCCAGGGCCACCCGCTGCGCCAGCCCCTCGACGATGGCCGTTTTCCCGACGCCGGGCTCCCCGATCAGGACCGGGTTGTTCTTCGTCCTCCGGGACAGGACCTGGATCACCCGGCGGATCTCGTCGTCCCGGCCGATGACCGGGTCGAGCTTCTCCCGCCGTGCCGCCTCGGTGAGGTCGCGGCAATATTTGTCGAGGGCCTGGTATTTCGCCTCGGGGTTCTCGTCCGTGATCCGCTGGCTGCCCCGGATGGCGGTCAGGGCGGACAGCAGCGCCTCGCGGGTCACGCCGAGGCGTCGCAGGATCTCCCCCGCCTTCCCCGGCTCCCCGCAGAGGGCGAGGAGGAAGTGCTCCGCGGAGAGGTACTCGTCCCTGAAGGCGTCCGCCTCGGACAGTGCCCTCCGGAAGAACGGCTCCATGGCCGTCGAAAGCCCCCGGGACACGGCCCCGGAGACTTTCGGACGGGACGCCAGCTCCCGTTCCGCTTCATCCAGGAGCCGCTGCGCGGGGACCCCCGTCCGGGCCAGGAGCTCCCCCGCGACGCCCCCCTCCTGGCGCAGCAGGGAGACGAGGAGGTGCTCCGGCTCGACCTGGGCGTGGCCGCGCTCCGAGGCCAGCCGGACGGCTTCCTGCAGCGCTTCCTGGGACTTCACGGTGAGCTTGTCGAGAGGGATCATCGCGGCTCCTCGGGGCCCGGGGTGGGAGGAGGGATGGGGCCGCCCGCCGCGGCGGGCGGCCCCGGGGAACGGATTACTTGTTCTTCACCGCCAGGAACAGCCGGGCGTCGCCCCGCTCCACGAGGAACAGGACCGTCTTGTCGCCCCTGACCTTCTTGACCAGCTGGGCGAACTCCGCCACGTTGGGGACCGGCTGCCGGTTGATCTGGCGTACGATGTCGCCCTCCTGGAATCCCGCGTCTTCGGCGGGGCTTCCCCCCTCGACGGCGGTCACCAGGACCCCCTTGGTGTTCTCGATCTCGAACCGCTGGGCGAGCTCGGGGGTAATGTCCTGCACCGTCAGCCCCAACTCCCTGGACAGATCCGGGGCCCCTCCCCGTTTGCCCGGGTCCCCCTCCATCTCGGCGATCGTCACGGGAATGACGACCTCCTTCCCGTCGCGGACTACCTTCACGTCCACCTTCTTCCCGGGCTGGGTGGAGGCAACCGCCGCGGGGAGCTCGTGCTCGTCCTTGATCTCCTTCCCGTTGAACGCCAGGATCACGTCGCCCGACTTGATCCCCGCCTTCTCCGCCGGGCCGTCCTTCGTCACGTCGGAGACCAGCGCCCCGCGCTTCCCGGGGACGCCCAGCTTCTCCGCGACGTCGGGGGTCAGCCGCTGGATGTAGACCCCGAGCCACCCGCGGGTCACCTTCCCCTTGTCCTTCAGCTGCTCCAGAACCGACTTGGCAAGCTGGATCGGCGTCGCGAACCCGATCCCCTGCCCGCCCTGGATGATGGCGGTGTTGATCCCAACGACCTCTCCCTTCAGGTTGAAGAGGGGACCCCCGGAGTTCCCGGGGTTGATCGAGGCGTCGGTCTGGATGAAGTCGTCGTACGGCCCGGAGCCGATGATCCGCCCCTTGGCGCTGACGATCCCCGTCGTCACCGTGTGGCCCAGGCCGAACGGGTTCCCGATGGCCACCACCCACTCGCCCACCTCGAGCTTCTCGGAATCCCCCAGCGAGACGAAGGGGAGCTTCTTGCTCGTGTCGATCTTGATCAGGGCGATGTCTGTCTTGGGGTCGGTGCCGACCACCTTCGCCTTGAACTCCTCCTTGTCGAGGAGGGTCACCGTCACCTCGTCGGCCTTCTCCACGACGTGGTTGTTCGTGAGGATGTAGCCGTCCGCCGACACGAGGAACCCGGACCCCAGCGAGCGGCGCTTCTGCTCCTTCGGCATCCGCCCGAAGAAGTTGTTGAAGAAGTCATCGAAGGGATCCTGAGGACCGAAGGGCGAACGCGTCCGCGGCCGGTTGAACTTCACCACCTGGGTGGTGGAGATGTTGACCACCGAGGGAGACACCTCCTTGAACAGCTGGGGGATGTCCACCGGGACCATCCGGAGCCCCGCCGCGGCGGGAACCACCGCCGGCTTCTCCTTCTCGCCCCAGAGCGCGTGGGTGATAGGGGAAACGTTCAGCCCCGCGGTCAGGACGACTCCCGCGGCCACCGCCGCGAGGACCAGGATCGCTACCCTGCTCTTGCGCATCACCGTTTGCTCCCTCCCTTGTTCGCGCCGCCGGGGGGCGCCGAAAGCAGCGCCACGTACCCCATCCGGAGGTGGTACAGCCCCTCGCGGAGGACCTCCTCCTCTTCCTTCGTCAGGTTCCCCTTCGTCTTCTCCTGCAGGATCCCCAGGATGTCGATGGCGTCCTTTGCCGCGGGCAGGTTCGCCGGGGGCTGTTTCCCGTCGGGGCCCTGCACCATGCCGAGGCTGACCATCGCTCCCAGCTGGATCGACTGGACGAGGTCGAGGAACCGTGGGGCGCCCACCTGCGGACGGCCCTCCCCGCGGCCTTTCTCCCCTTGGACACCCGGCGCGGGGGGCCGGTTCCCTTCCGGCGCCGGCGGTGGAACGGTCTCGCCCGGGGGTGGCGAAGGGGGTGCCGAAGGAGGGGCCTCCTCCTGGCCCCGCCGGTCGATCACGCGGAACCCCTTGTCCTTTTCGTCGGCCATCAGACCGGCACCGTCTGCGTGATCACCACCGGTTCTCCCCCGACCTCCTCTACGAGGAAGTGGTCGGACTCCTTCCACTTGAGCGTCACGGGCATCTTCACCTTCTCGTCGATCGTCCTCTTGAGGAACCGGGCGCCATACTTGACGGAGAAGCCCGTCTGCGCCAGGGCGGACAGGGCCGCGGCGGACACCGCCAGGGTCTTCCCGTGCGCCTCCATCATCCGGCGGATCGAGCCGAGGTAGAGCTCCGCGATGGCGCGGACCTCCTCGAACGAAAGGGGTGCGAACACGACGATGTCGTCCAGCCGGTTGATGAACTCCGGGGTGAACCGGTTCTCCGCCGCGCGGAGCACCGCCTTCCGGACCGGCTCGAAATCCTCCGGACCCGCTCCGAACCCCAGCGGGCGCGTGAGTTTCGCCAGCTCCTCCGCCCCCAGGTTGCTCGTCATGATGATGATGGCGTCGGAGAAGTACACCTTCTTCCCGCGCCCGTCCGTCAACCACCCCTCGTCGAAGACCTGCAGGAAGAGGTTGTGGACGTAGGTGTCCGCCTTCTCGATCTCGTCGAGGAGGACGACTGTGTACGGGTTGTCCTTCACCTGGTTCGTCAGGATGCCGCCCCTCTCCGACCCCACGATCCCCCGGGGCATGCCGATCAGCTTGTCCACGGCCAGCGCGCCGTCGCGGTACTCGGACATGTCGACGCGCACCATGAGGCGCTCGTCCCCGAAGAGGTATTCCGCAAGCGCCTTGGCCATCTCCGTCTTCCCGACGCCCGTGGGCCCGAGGAAGAGCAGCACCCCGTCCGGCCGGTAGATGTTCGCCTTCAGAGGTCCCTTGTTCATCCGGAGCGCCTTGGCTACCGCGCCGATGGCCTCCCTCTGCCCCACCACGCGGCGGGACAGCCGCTCCTCGATGTCCCGGAACCGGTCGACCACGTCCCGGCGCACGATGTCCGCGGGGGTCTTCGTTTCCCCGGAGATCACGTCGAGGACGTCGGAGGCCGCGACGGTCTTTTCGCCGTCGCCCCGGATCTCCACCCGGACGCACGCCGTGTCCAGCCAGTTGATCACCTTGTCCGGCAGGCGCAGGGAGCGGGCGTACCGGTCGCTCATGGAGAGGGCGAAGTCGATCGCCTCGTCCCGGATCGTCACCCCGTAGTTCGCCTCGAGGCGGGGCTTGAGCCCCAGGAGGATCTCCCGGGTCTCGTCCAGGGACGGCTCCCCGATCTTCACCACCCGGAAGCGCCGGGACAGCGCCTCGTCCTCCTGGATGATCTCCTTGTACTCCGTCACCGTGGTGGCCCCGATGATCTGCACCTCGCCCCGGGCCAGGGCGGACTTGAAGATGTTCGCAGCGTCCGACGGCACGCCCATGGCGGAACCGGCGCCGATCAGGGTGTGCGCCTCGTCGATGAAGAGGATGATGTTCCTCCGCTCCTTGACTTCGGCGATCACCTTCTCGATCCGGTCCTCGAACATGCCGCGGAAGACCGTGCCGGCCACGACGGTGTTCATCTGGAGGTTCACCACCTGGTGGCCCCGCAGGCGCTCCGGCACCCGGTGCGGTTCGTACTCCAGCCGCATCGCCAGTCCCTCGACCACGGCGGTCTTCCCCACACCGGGATCCCCCAGCACCATCACCGAGTTGCACCGGTCCTTGTGGCAGAGATACTCGACGATCTGGTCGATCTCCGTCTCCCGGCCGATGATCGGGGGGATCTTCCCCTCCCGGGCCAGGAGGTTCAGGTTGACGGCGAAGGTGCGCAGGTTCGCGGGGAGTTCGTACCGCTTCCGGAACTCCTCGACCTTCTCCTCACGGCTGCGCAGCTGGGCGGCGAACCGGGAGAGGGCGACGGAGGGGTCGACCCCGTAGCTCTTTAGGATCCGGGCGGGGATCGAGTGGACCTCGTGGAAGATCCCGAGGAACAGGTCCGCCGAGTCGATCTGGGAGCGGCGGTTCCTCTGGGCGGTCTCCCAGGCGACCCGGAAGACCTGCTTGGTGGCGGGGGGCACCTTCAGGCCCACCCCGAGGTATTGCCGGGAGATGTTCAGGTGCTCGTTGACCGAGTACAGCACGGCCTCGACGTTGAGGCCGATCGCGGCCATGAGCTCCTGGAACAGCGTCTTCTCCTGGTCGGCGAACGCGATGAACAGGTGCTCGAGCCCGAGGTAGTAGTGGTGCCGGCGCTGGGACTCCTCGATCGAGGTGTTCAGCATCCGGTGCCCCGACTCGGACAGCTTCTCCCGGTAGAACGAGATCTCCATCATGGGGTTTACCGACTCCTCTCGTCCCGGCCCCTCACCGGGAGATGCCCCGCAGCGCGAGCAGCCGCTCGATCCGCTTCTCGACCGGCGGGTGCGTGCTGAACAGGCTCATGAGGCCGCCGCCGGACAGCGGGCTCAGGATGAACATGTGGGCCGTGGCCGGAGAGGCGTGCATCGGGACCTGCCGCGACCATCCCGCGATCTTCTCCAGCGCCCGGGCGAGCGCCTCGGGCCTCCCGCAGAAGCGCGCCCCCGTCTCGTCGGCCAGGTACTCCCGGGAGCGGGAAACCGCCATCTGCACCAGCATCGCCCCGAGGGGGGCGAGGATGGCCATAACCAGCAGTTCCAGCCCACCGCCTCCCTCGCGGTCGTCCCGGCTCCCCCCGCCGAAGATGGCGGCGAACCTCGCCATGTGGGCCATCATCATGATCGCCCCCGCCAGCGTGGCCGCCACCGTCCCGATCAGGATGTCCCGGTTCTTCACGTGCGCCATCTCGTGGGCGAGAACGCCCTCGAGTTCCTCCGGGGAGAGGATCCGCACGATCCCCTCGGTCACCGCCACCACCGCGTGGGCCGGGTTGCGGCCCGTGGCGAAAGCGTTGGGGGACTCCTCGGGGATGATGCACACCTTCGGCATCGGGACCCCCGCGGCGGTCGCAAGCCGGCGGACCGTCCCGTGAAGCTGGGGCGCCTCGGCCTCCGTCACCTCCCGCGCCCTGTACATCCGCAGGACGATCTTGTCGGAAAACCAGTAGGAACCCACGTTCATCACGATCGCCAGCCCGAAGGCGATGACCATGCCGGACTGCCCACCGATGGCCTTCCCCACCAGCACGAACAGGATCGTGAGGACCGCGAGCAGGAACGTCGTCTTCAGCGTGTTGCCCATGCGTCTTCTCCCCCTCCCTTACCGTGTATTGATTCCATTATAGGGGATTCAGTTCCAATGCCCCCGGGGATCCGGGTCTTCGAACTCCGAAATCCGGTCCACCAGCCGCAGGAACTCCTCGGAGCGGCTCTTCGGCACCACTACGTGGAGCACCACGAACTGGTCCCCGCGCTCCACCGTGCCGGGTGTCGGGACTCCCCTCCCCTTCAGCCGCAGCTTCCTGCCGCTCGGGGAGCCGGCCGGCACCGTCACCGTCACGGGGCCATCGACCGTGGGGACCTCGATCTTCGCCCCCCTCACCGCCTCCGAGAACCGGATCGGCACGTCGAGCAGGATGTCGTTCCCCTCCCGGCGGAAAAACGGGTGGGAGAGCATCCGGAGCTCCACCATCAGGTCGCCGCTGGCGCCCGGCGCGGACCGCTCCTCCCCCTTGGAGGGAACGCGGACGGCAGCACCGTCCCGGGCGCCCGCCGGGATCTTGATCTTCACCCGTTCCTCGACTTCCGTCACCCCGCGGCCGAAGCAGGCGGGGCACCCCTTCCGCCCCGACCGTCCGGTGCCGCGGCACTGGGCGCAGACGCGGGGCCGCCGGTAGAGGATTTCCCGGACGGCGCCCTTCACCATGTCCAGGAAATCGACGGCGATCTCCACCCGTACATCGCTCCCCCTGCCCGGATGGGTAAAACCCGCCTCCCCGCCCTCGAACAGGTTCCCGAAAAGATCCCCCAGGTCGAAGGTACCGGCGCGGTACCCCTCGAATCCGCCCCCGCCGTGGCCGAAAGGGCCGCGGCGGAAAGGCCCGGCGAATGCCCCCTGCCGGAGCGCCTCGTACTCCTCCCGCTTCTTCCGGTCGCTGAGGACCTCGTTGGCCTCGTTGATCTCCTTGAACCGGGACTCGGCGGTCCTGTCGCCGGGATTCACGTCCGGGTGGTACTTCTTCGCGAGGCGGCGGAAGGCTTTCCGGACGTCCTCCTCCGGAGCTCCCTCCGGGACCCCCAGGACCTCGTAATAATTCTTTTTCGGATCCATCCGGTCCTTCCTGGCCGACTTTCCCGCACGGCCCCCGGGGGCGGACCCCCGGAGGCCTTCCCGCGATGATGCCGCCCTACTTCACGGTAACATTGATCTGCTTCGGCTTCGCCTGTTCCCTCTTCGGCAAGGTCACCTCGAGGACACCCTCCTTGAGCGCCGCGCTGATCTTCTCCTGGTCGACGCTGGCCGGGAGGGAGAAGGACCGCTGGAACGTGCCGTAGGCGCGCTCGATGCGGTGGTAATTCTCCTCCTTGACCTCCTTCTCCACTTTCCGCTCCCCCTTCAGGGTGAGGACCCCGTCCTTGACCTCGATGCCGACCTGCTCCCGGGTCAGCCCCGGCAGCTCGGCCTTCACCACGACCGACTCGGCCGTCTCGTAGATGTCCACCGCGGGGGTCCACATCCCGGTCCCCAGCCCCTCTTCCCGTCCACGGGTGCGGGACAGGGTGTCCTCGAAGAGCTGGTTCATCTTCTCCTGGATGGAGGGAAGATCCCTCAATGGGTCCCACCAACGAACGATCGCCATTTCCGCATCCTCCTTTCCGGGCGGTTCCCGCCCGGGTGCTCGCCCGGGCGGGACGGTTTTCAGTTTACCTTCACCTGGATCTGCTTCGGCTTCGCCTGTTCGCGCTTCCCGAGTCGAACCTCGAGCACGCCGTCCGCGAGCGTCGCCCGGACCTTTTCCGGGTCCACGGAGTCGGGGAGCGTGAAGGAGCGGTGGAAGGCGCCGTAGGCACGTTCCACACGGTGGTAGTTCTCCTCCTTGACCTCCTTCTCGAACTTCCGCTCCCCCCGCAGCGACAGGACGCCGTCGTCCACCTCGACCTGCACCTGGTCCCGCGCGATGCCGGGCACCTCCGCCTTGAGGACGATCTCCCCGGCCGTCTCGAAAATGTCCACGGCGGGAGCCCATGTCCCCGCCCCCGGCTGCTCCCCGCGGTGGAGGGGCGTGCCGAAGGTGTCCTCCAGCACGCGGTTCACGCGGCTCTGCAGCGCCGAAAGCTCCTTCATCGGATCCCACAACCGTACGATCGCCATCCTACGTCTCCTTTCCCCCGGCCGGGTCGCGCGCCGGGACGTCTGTATTCGCCCCGGGATGCCTATTTCTTCCCCGGGTCTTCGTACTCCGCGTCCACCACGTCGCCCTCCTGCCCCTTCCCCTTCGCGGCGTCCCCCGCGTCCCCGCCGCCGGGGGCGGAGGCTGTCTGCTGGTACATGTGCTCCGCCAGGGCGTGGGCCTCCTTGATCAGCTTGTCCGCCGCGGCCCGCAGCGTCCCCTCGTCCTCCGACTTCAGGGCCTCC
>JAGGAJ010000073.1 GCA_017889845.1 Deltaproteobacteria bacterium | reverse complement strand
CGTCTCCCCGGAGTTGGAGAGGGCGATGACCACGTCCCCCCGCCGGACCATCCCGATGTCGCCGTGGATCCCCTCGGCCGAATGGAGAAAGAACGCCGGCGTTCCCGTGGAAGCAAGGGTAGCTGCCACCTTCCGGGCGATCAGCCCCGATTTCCCCATGCCGGTGACGACGACCTTCCCGGTCGCCGCCTTGAGGAGGTCCACCGCCTTGCCGAAACGGGCGTCGAGCTTCCCGCGGAGCCCCTCGATGGCCGCAGCCTCTACGGCAAGGACCCGGGAGGCGCGCGCGGCGCGGTCGTCCGTCACCGCTTCCCTTCCCTTTCCGCCGCGTCCCGGATGGCGAGAAGGGTCCGCAGCAGCGGCTCGACCTCCGGGAGCGGGAGGCTGTTCGGCCCGTCCGACAGCGCGCGGTCGGGGTCCGGATGGATCTCCAGGAAGATCCCGTCCACCCCGGCGGCCATAGCCGCCCGCGCCAAGGGGGCGATGTACTTCCGCTCCCCGGAGGAGGCGGTCCCCGCACCGCCCGGCAGCTGCACGCTGTGGGTTGCGTCGAAGACCGCGGGGCAGATCCCTTCGCGGATCGCGGGAAGGCCCCGGAAGTCCACCACCAGGTTGTTGTAGCCGAAGGTCGTCCCCCGCTCCGTGACGAGCACGTTCGCGTTCCCCGCGGACCGCACCTTCTCCACCGCGTTCCGCATGTCCCAGGGCGCCATGAACTGCCCCTTCTTGACGTTCACCGCCACCCCGGTCTCCCCGGCGGCCACCAGCAGATCCGTCTGGCGGCAAAGGAACGCGGGGATCTGCAGCAGGTCGACGCGGGGGGCCACCCGGCGGGCCTGCACGGGGTCGTGGACGTCCGTGGTGACGGGCAGACCGTGGCGCTCCCGGACCTTGTCGAGAATCCGAAGCCCCTCCTTCTCCCCCGGGCCCCGGTAGGAGTCGCGGGAGGAACGGTTCGCCTTGTCGAACGAACCCTTGAATATCACGGGCAGCGGCAGGCGCGCGGCGATACCCGACAGGAATGCCGCAATCTCGAGTGCCAGCTCCTCCGACTCGAGGACGCACGGGCCGGCGATGAGCACGGGCGGTCGCTCCGCTCCGACCTCCACCCTTCCGCCGATGGCGACCCGCCGGATCACCGTCCCGCCCACGCCCCGCCTGGTGCCGCATCTCGGAAATAGGCTGAAGCACCGAGAGCGGCGATGCGCCGCGCCGGCAAGGCGCGCGACTGAGGCGTACTTGAAGAGTACGGCGCAAGGAGCGCAACGCAGCAGGGGCGGATGCAGCGGCGCTCGAATGCCAGCATATTTACGAGACGCGACACTAGGCGGGGCCTCCCTGGCGGGCGCGGGCGTACGCCGCCCCGATGAAGTCGCGGAACAGGGGGTGCGGTGCCATCGGGCGGGACTGGAACTCGGGGTGGAACTGGCAGCCCAGGAACCACGGGTGGCCTTCGACCTCGACGATCTCGACGAGCCGGTTGTCCGGCGAGACGCCCGTCACCCGGAGCCCCTTCGACGAGAGGAGGTCGCGGTAGTCGTTGTTGAACTCGTACCGGTGCCGGTGGCGCTCGGAGATCTCCGGGGCCGCGTACGCTTTCCGGGCGAGCGATCGGTCCTGCAGGCTGCAGGAGTATGCACCCAGCCGCATGGTGGCCCCCTTCTCCTCCACGGCGCGCTGCTCGGGCATCAGGTCGATGACGGGGCACTCGCTCTCGCTGTCGAGCTCCCGGCTGGTGGCCGCGGGGAGGCCACAGACGTTGCGGGCGAACTCCACCACCGCCACCTGCATCCCGAGGCAGATCCCGAAGTACGGGATCCTGTTCTCCCGGGCGTACCGGACGGCCGCGATCTTCCCCTCCACGCCGCGGGAACCGAATCCCCCGGGCACGAGCACGCCGTCTACCCCCTTGAGCAGCGCATCCGCGCCCTGGCGCTCGACCTCCTCGGAGTCCACGTACCGGTGGTGCACCCGCACCTGGTGGGCGATCCCGCCGTGGGTCAGCGCCTCGTTCAGGCTCTTGTACGACTCCTTCAGGTTGACGTACTTCCCCACGATCGCGATGGTGACCTCCCCGACAGGGTTCTTCCACCTCTCCACGACGCGGGTCCAGTCGTCCAGGCGGGGCTCGCTGGCCCAGATGTTCAGCAGCTCCATGATCTTGTCGTCAAGACCCTCCTGGTGGAACACCAGGGGGAGCTCGTAGATGAGTTCCACGTCGCTCGCCGTGATCACCGCGTCCTCGGTGACGTTGCAGAACAGGGCGATCTTCCCCTTGATGTCCTTGGGCAGCGGCCGGTCGGTCCGGCAGAGCAGCACGTCGGGCTGGATGCCGATGGAGCGCAGTTCCTTGACGCTGTGCTGCGTCGGTTTCGTCTTGAGCTCCCCCGCTGTCCGTATGTATGGGACCAGCGTCAGGTGGACGTACAGCACGTTCTCCTTTCCCCGGTCCCCCTTCACCTGCCGGATCGCCTCCAGGAACGGCAGGCTCTCGATGTCGCCCACCGTCCCCCCCACTTCCACGATCGCGAGGTCGTACCCTTTCGCCGCGGCGTAGATGACCCGCTTGATCTCGTCGGTGATGTGGGGGATCACCTGGACGGTCCCGCCGAGGTAGTCCCCCCGGCGCTCCTTCGTGATCACGGAGTGGTAGATCTTCCCGGTGGTGCAGTTGTTCTTCTTCCCCGTGCGGGAGGAGACGAACCGCTCGTAGTGGCCCAGGTCGAGGTCGGTCTCGGCGCCGTCGTCCGTGACGAACACCTCGCCGTGCTGGAAGGGGTTCATCGTGCCGGGGTCGACGTTGATGTACGGGTCGAGCTTGAGCATCGTGATCTTCAGCCCCCGGGCCTCCATCAGGGCGCCGATGGAGGCGGCTGCCAGGCCCTTTCCGAGGGAGGAGACCACGCCGCCGGTCACGAAGACAAACTTGGGCTTTACCGTCTTTTCGGCCCGCATAGCCTTCCCTCCACCGCCTTGAGGTCCTCGGGGGTGTCCACTCCGACCGAGTCGTGCGCCACGTCCACCACGCGGATCCGGTGCCCGTTCTCCAGCACGCGCAGCTGCTCCAGCCGCTCCGCCTCCTCGAGGAGGGAAGGGGGCAGGGCCGCCACGCGGAAGAGGAACTCCCTGCGGTACCCGTAGATCCCGAGGTGCTTGCGGTACCGGCCCGGCCCGGTCCCCGTCTCCCGGGGGCCGGCCCCCGGAAGACGGGGGCTGGCGTCCCGGTAGTGCGGGATGGGAGACCGCGAGAAGTAGAGCGCGTCGCCCCTCGCGTCCACCACCACCTTGACGACGGAGGGCCGGCCGAACTCCGCCGGGTCGTCCTGCAGGATCGCCGCCGTGGTCATGAGGACCCCGGGGTCGGTCACCAGGGGGGCCGCCACCGCGTCGACCACCGACGGGTGCATCATCGGCTCGTCCCCCTGGAGGTTGACGATCACCTCCTCGTCCATGCCGCGGGCCGCCTCGGCAACCCGGTCGGTCCCGGAGGCGCAGTCGGGCGAGGTCATCACCACCTCGCCCCCGAAGCCCCGGACCGCCGCCGCGATCCGCGCGTCGTCCGTCGCAACCACCACCCGCGAGGGCGTTTCCGCCCGCCGCGCCTTGTCCCAGACATACCATATCATCGGGCGGCCGTCGATTTCGGCTATCGGCTTGCCGGGCAGTCGCGTCGCGCCGTAGCGGGCGGGGATCACTACCGCCACGCGGGCTCCGGTCCCCCGGGCGGTCACGGGTAGAGGGGCATCGCCCGGAGACCCTCCTCCTCCGGGAACCCCGTCATCAGGTTGAAGCACTGGACCGCCGCCCCCGAGGCGCCCTTGACGAGGTTGTCGATGGCGGAGACCACCACCGCGCGGCGGCTCCTCCCGTCCAGCCGCCAGGCGATGTCGCAGAAGTTGCTCCCCCGCACGTCCTTGGTGGACGGAAGCAGCCCGGGCGGCAGTACCCGGACGAACGGCTCCTTCCCGTACGCCTTCCGGTACGCCGCCTCGAAGTCATTCTCCGTCACCTTCGCCTTCGCCGTGGCGTAGCAGGTGGCGAGAATCCCCCGGACCATCGGCATCAGGTGGGGGACGAAGGTGACCGACACCCTGTCGCCCGCCGCCAGCGAGAGCTCCTGGTCCATCTCCGGGTTGTGGCGATGCTTCGGCAGTCCGTACGGCCGCACGCCCTCCTCCACCTCGGGGTAGTGGAAGCCGAGGCTAGGCCCCCGCCCGCCGCCGGAGACCCCGGTCTTGCAGTCCGCCACGATCCCCTTGCGGTCGATCAGCCCTTCCTTCAGCAGGGGATACAGGCCCAGGATCACGGAGGTGGGGAAGCAGCCCGGGACGGCGGCGAGCCGGGTTTTCCGGATTCTTTCCCGGTACACCTCGGGCAGCCCGTAGACCGCCGACTCCGACAGCTTCGGGCTCTTGTGCGTCACCCCGTAGACCGACTCGTACAGCGGGATGCTGCGGAACCGGAAGTCGGCGGACAGGTCGATCACGGGAACACCCCGCGAAAGGAGCGACCCGGCGACCGAGGAGGAGACGGTGTGCGGCAGGGCGAGGAAGGCGGCGTCGAAATCCGCACCGAGAAGCTTCTCCAACTTCCCGAACGCTGCGCCGGAAAGCCTCCCCTTGAACGGAGGAAACGCCTGCGCGAGGGGCTGGTCGGAATACTGTTCGGAGGTGAGGGCAACGATCTTCACCCCCGGGTGGGAAAGGAGCATCCGGACCAGCTCGAAGCCGGTGTACCCGGTCGCCCCGAAGATCGCGACGCGCTTCATAGGACTGCCCATCCTTTCCATTGTATCGGGTTTCCCCCGCGAGGGTGCCCGGCTGCCCGCCGCCCGCGAAAAAAAGAAGGGGAAGGCGGGTTGCCCGGCCTTCCCCTTCGGGAGAACGTCCGTTTCGGGGCTTTTCCGCCCCTTCCCGGCTTACCGCTTGGAGAACTGGAACCGTTTCCGCGCCCCCGGTTGGCCGTATTTCTTCCGCTCCTTGATGCGGGCGTCGCGGGTGAGGAGCCCGGCGCGCTTGAGGGACGTGCGCAGCTCGGGGTTCTCGATCTGCAGCGCCTTGGCGATCCCGAACTTCACCGACTCGGCCTGGGACATGGGGCCACCGCCGCCGATGTTCACCTCGACGTCCAGGCTCGTGCGCTTTCCCGTGAGGACCAGGGGCTGGGTTGCGACCGCGCGCAGGGCCAGGACCGGGAAGTAATCGTCGAACTCCCGGCCGTTGACCGTGATCCGGCCGCTCCCGGCCTTGAGGTAGACCCGGGCGACCGCGGTTTTCCGCTTCCCGGTGGCATACACCTTCAGCTGTGCCATGGTGCGGTGGTCCCTCCTATTCGTTGACGGCCAGCACCTGCGGCTGCTGCGCCCTGTGCGGGTGGTCCGGCCCGGCGTATACCTTGAGCTTGGTGAACAGCCGGTCCCCGAGACGCGTCTTCGGGAGCATCCCCCGGACTGCCCATTCGACTACCCGCTCGGGGTGCTTGCCCCCGAGCACCTTCTCCGGGGTGGTGGACTTCAACCCCCCCATGAAGCCGGTGTGGTGGTAGTACACCTTGTCGGTCATCTTCTTGCCGGTTAGCCTCACCTTTCCGGCGTTCACTACGATGACGAAGTCCCCGATGTCGGCGTTGGGGGTGAACGTCGGCTTGTGCTTTCCCCGGAGGACGTCCGCGACCTTCGTGGCCAGCCGCCCGAGGACCTTGTCCTTCGCGTCCACCACGTACCACTTCTGGTCGGCATCTTCCCGGGTCAGCATTCTCGTCGTTTTCATCGCGCAAACCTTCCCCTCGAAATCAAAGATTAGTATTAGAGCGCAAGGCGGACCGGCCGTCAAGGGGAAACCGATCGGTGAGAACGCCGGTACGCGCCGCTGTAACCCCTGCACACCGCCGGAACCGATCCTCGAACCGATTTCTTAAGGGCAAGAGAGGCGAATTTCCCCGGATCTGTTTTCACAGGGAATCCTCATCGAAATTTACGTTGCACCGTGGACAATGTGTCAGTTTTTCCTCTGCGTATACGAAATTCAGCCCCAATGTTTTATTGCATTTAGGACATTTTATTCCGAAGTACACAAATAACACACCGACCAGGAATACACTGCCTGCCCCATACGAGATCGCTTTCCCCAATGGTTCCGGCAAATATTTTTCCGCAAATGCCACAACAGCAAACACTCCGAAACTTATTGCCACGATCACCAAGTAAATATTCTTTCTTCGATTGATAATATCCCTTGGTCTCATTCTGTATTTCCCTTTTGGATAGTGCTTCTAGACGACCGCACCGAAGAGACGTCCGACTGCGGCAGTACACCCCATGGCCACCGCACCCCAGAACGCGACCCGCAGAGCCCCCCGTGCGAGCGGAGCACCGCCAAGGCGAGCCGCCACGCCCCCGAGCACGAGGAGGAGCCCCAAGGTCACTCCCGCCACGCCCGGTGTCAGGCTCCCTGCGGGCAACAACGCGGCGAGAACGGCCGGTGGCGCCGCCCCTACCGCAAAGGAGGTCGCTGACGCTACCGCTGCCTGTATCGGGCGGGCCCGCGTCGTCTCATGGATGCCGAGCTCGTCCCGGGCATGGGCTCCCAGGGCATCGTGTGCCATCAGTTGATCTGCAACCTGGATCGCAAGCACACGGCTTAGTCCCCGTGCGATGTAGAGCCCCGCCAACTCGTCCCGCTCGGCCTCCGGCGAGTTCGCGAGTTCGCCACGCTCCCGGGCGAGATCGGCATGCTCGGTGTCCGCTTGGGAGCTGACCGAGACGTACTCGCCGGCTGCCATAGAAAGGGCGCCGGCCGCCAGCCCCGCGACCGCAGCCAGCAGGATCGCCACGCGGCCCGGCTCGGCAGCAGCCACACCGACAACCAGGCTGCTCGTGGAAATGAGGCCATCGTTGGCGCCGAGGACGGCCGCGCGCAACCATCCGATCCGCTCGCTGCGGTGCAACTCCTGATGCATGGCCGACCTTTCTACTGAGTGCCTTTCGAATGCCGCCACCTAACGTTCAGCTGAGGGAACACAGGAAGTTCGCCGGGTGGGCCGTCGGCTTCAGCCTGTTGTTGGGCGGCATTTTTATAATAATTCTCTTTTTCCTTCCAACTTGTTCACAATTATATCGGCCTCTTTGAGGATTTTCAGCTCAACATAATCGTATCGTGATGGGACATATTCTTGCACTTCCAACGCATGGGTTATTTGTCTGAAATCACAACCAAAATAATCAACCAACACCTTTGTTGTTTTCCCTTTGCAATAATCCATAAATATATCTCCTTCAATATCCAAAGAATACCCTTTGTTAAATAGCCTAACGCTCCGGTTCAGCGGCGTGCCACGCCGCAGACCGTCCGCTGAAACCGGTTGCTAGGCGCTGACGTGTCACTTGTATGCTGTGTCTGAATCGAAGATCACCGTTTCCTCGCCGACCTCTGCTTCGCCATACTTGAGGCCGCCGGGAGGAGGTCGCCGCTGCCGTGGACTTGGATCTCGCCGCCATCCTGCGCCTTGAGCTTCTGGACCTCCTCGGCAACGTTCCCCTTGAGCAGCCGGGAGTTGTTCCAGATGACCGTGTTGAGTGTACGCGAGGCCACGTATTTCGGTCTGGTGTTGAGCGCGGTCGCGTTCTCGTCCGCCGGGTCGGTAGCCTTCGGCCAGGAAGCCGCCGTCACGATCCTCGTCGGGGCCGCCGGGTGCTTGCATGACGCCATCCAGAGTCAGGAAGGTCCCCACAACCAGCTTTCTCATGTTCGTCGTGCCCCTCGGGTCTGCCCGCGCCTAACGCCTGAATTAAGCCGCGCCACGAAGTGGCGCCGGCTTGAATGAATGGTTAGCGCGCACGGATGTCCTCTTCACATCACTGCATCTCATTTGCCATCTTTTTGCGTCGAGCCAACTCCTTCTCACTCGGTTCGGCGCTCGCGAACGAACCGGGGGAAGTCCACACCTCTATCCAGAATCTGCCTAACTCTCAAGCTGAGCTGCGGGGACTCATGATCCCCCGCCGGGCAGCCATCAGCTCCAGCCTGTGGTTAGGCGGCAATCTGATTGACTTCATGGCTCATCTGGAATCTCCGCCTCGACCAGTTTCGCCAGAAGGGCAAGCGACTCTTGCCAGCCAAGATAGCATCCCTCGGCCGGAATGAAATCGGGGACCCCTTCCTGAGTGATGTTTATCTCAGTCCCACAGGACACCTTCTTGAAGGTGATGGTCACGTGCATCAGGCCGGGTAGATTCGGATCGTCGAACCTGTCGGTGTGGCGAATTCGTTCGTGTGGTACCAATTCGAGATACTCCCCGCCGAAGGAGTGGCTCTTGCCCGTGGTGAAGTTCGTGAACGACATCTTGTAGGAGCCACCCACCCGAGCGTCCATCTGGTGAACCTTGCCGGTGAATCCGTTTGGAGGGAGCCATTTGACCATTGCTTCCGGATCGAGGAACGCCCGATAGACCCGCTCGGGCGTGGCCCGGAGGACACGATGAAGGTGGATTGTGCTGGACATAATTCGATCTCCTTTCGATGGGTAACGCCGGGAATGGCCCTCTGTAATCGAGTGGGCGAGCTCGATTTCGACACCCATTTGACGCCTAACGCCCGGCTTTCGCTGCGGGACCTCCGTGTTTTCGCAGGGCAGCCGTCAGCTTCAACCTGTTGTTGGGTGGCAGTTTCCTCCGACGACCCCCGATGGCCAGATTTTCTTCGATGACCATCATGTCGCTTCATCGTTCAGCACCTTGGCGATCGCGGAGATGGTA
>JAGGAJ010000072.1 GCA_017889845.1 Deltaproteobacteria bacterium | reverse complement strand
GGCCCGGACCCGCAGACCGACCTGGGCCGCATCTTCTGGAACCAGCTGACCGTGTACGGCTCCACGATGGGGACGCACGCCGAGTTCGCGGAGATGCTCCGGATCTTCCGCGACGGGAAGGTGAAGCCGGTGGTCGACGCGGTGTTCCCCCTTCCGCAGGCGCGGGAGGCGGAACGGCGTCTCGAGGAGAAGAGGCAGTTCGGCAAGGTCGTGCTCCGGATCGATTGACGGTATTCAACCCTTTTGATACGGTGGCGGGTAGGACAGAAACCCCCCAAGGAGGGCAAGAGATGATCACCTTCGAGTACCGGTTCGACATCCTCCCCGGGAAGGCCGCAGAGTACGATCGGTACGTCAAGGGAGCCGGCAGGAACATCTGGACACAGTACCGCGGCGTCAAGACGGTGAGGAAGTACAAGAGCATGCTGGGGGGATCCTCACCCCAGCGCGTCGTGCAGGTCGACCTCGACTCGCTGGCCACCCTCGAACGGATCCTGGCGGACCCGAAGTTCCGGAAGGCGAAGGAGAAGTTCCACGGGCTGGTGACGCACGTCACCGACTCGCTGCTCGTGTCGGTTTAACCGGAAGGGGGGCACTCCACCCCCGCAGGGGCGGCCGGTCGGCCGCCCCGTTCATTTCCGCTGCCGCAGGATCTCCTCGTACACCTCCTTCCGCGACAGCCCGGTCCGCTCCGCGATCTCCTTCGCCAGGTCGCGGGACGATCCCCCGGCATCCGAGAGGGCGGCCCGGACGATCTCCTCCACCGACAGCTCCACCGTCTTCGAGGCGCCGGCCACCACCACGGTGACCTCCCCGAGGACGCTCTCCCGTCCCGCCATCTCCGCCGCCAGTTCGGGCAAGGTGCCCCGCAGGATCTCCTCGTGCACCTTCGTCAGCTCCCGGACGACGCACGCCCGGCGCTCCCCGAACGTCTCCGCGGCGTCCGACAAAAACCCCGCGACGCGCTGGGGGGACTCGTAGAAGATCATCGTCCGCGTTTCGTGCGAGAGCGCCGAAAGGGACTTCCGGCGCCGCGCCGGTCGGTTGGGGAGAAATCCCTCGAAGGCGAAGTGATCCGTGGGGAGCCCGGAGACGACCAGGGCGGAGATCAGCGCGGACGGCCCCGGGATCACCTCCACGTGGATCCCGGCGGCGACGGCGTCCCGGACGAGTTCGTACCCCGGGTCCGAGATGGCCGGGGTCCCCGCGTCGGACACCAGCGCCACGTTCATCCCCTCCCGGAGACGCCGGAGGAGACCGGCCCCCGCGCGGGCCTTGTTGTAGTCGTGGAAGACCGCCATCGGCGTGCGGATCTCGTACCGGTTCAGGAGCTTCACCGTCCGGCGGGTGTCCTCGCAGGCGATCACGTCCACTTCCCGGAGGACCCGGATGGCGCGGAAGGTGATGTCCTCCAGGTTCCCCAGCGGCGTGGCCACCACGTATAACGTCCCGATGCTCATGCCCACCCCCGCCTCACATAGTAGCCGTGATCGCGGGCTTTGGAAACCGGCTGTCGCAAAGGTGGCTATCACAGCTTCCGGTTGTCGATGACCCGCCGGGCCTTCCCCTCGGAGCGCGCGAGGGTTTTCGGTTCCACCAGCCTGACGTCCACGTGGACCCCCAGTTCGTGCGCCAACCGCTTCTGGATCCTGTCCATCATCTCCTTCTGCCGCCGCATCTGGTCGAAGAAGATCGACTCCTCCACCTCCACCAGCACCGTCACCTCGTCCATCGCCCCTTTTCGGTCGACGACGATCTGGTAGTGCGGTTCCGTCCCCTCGATCTCGAAGAGGATGTGCTCGATCTGGGACGGGAAGACGTTTACCCCCTTGATGATCAGCATATCGTCGGTCCGCCCGGTGACCCGGCTCATCCGCCGGCCCGTCCGCCCGCACGGACAGGTCCCCGGCAGGAGGCGGGTCAGGTCCCGCGTCCGGTACCGGATCATCGGGAACGCCTCCTTGGTGAGCGTCGTGATGACGAGCTCCCCCTCTTCGCCGGGCGCCACGGGCTGAAGCGTCTCCGGGTGGATCACCTCCACGAGGAAGTGGTCCTCGTTGATGTGCAGCCCCTGCCGCTCGAGGCACTCCCCGGATACGCCCGGCCCGATGACCTCGGAGAGGCCGTAGTTGTCCGTGGCCACGATCCCCAGCTTCCCCTCGATCTCCCGTCGCATCGCGTCGGACCACGGCTCGGCGCCGAAGAGGCCGTACCGCAGGGAAAGGGCCGAGGCGGGGATCCCCATCTCCTGCAGCGTGTCGCCCACCAGCAGCGCGTAGGAAGGGGTGGAAACCAGGGCGGTGGTCTTGAAATCCCTCATGATCTGGATCTGGCGCGCGGTGTTTCCGCTGGAGGCGGGGATCACGGACGCGCCGATCCGCTCCGCACCGTAGTGGATTCCGAAGGCGCCCGTGAAGAGCCCGTACCCGAAGGCGATCTGGACGACGTCGTCCTTGGTCACGCCCCCTGCCGTCAGGACCCGGGCGACGAGGTTGCTCCACATCCGGATGTCGTTGCGCGTGTACCCCACCACGGTGGCGAGCCCCGTGGTCCCGGAGGAGGCGTGGACCCGGACCACCTCGCGCATGGGCACGGCGAACAGCCCGTACGGGTAGTTCTCCCGGAGGTCCGCCTTCGTGGTGAAGGGGAGGCGCCCGAGGTCCGCGAGGGACCCCACGTCCTCGGGGGAGAAACCCAGGGCGTTGAATTTCTTCCGGTAGAACGGCACGTGCTGGTACACACGCGTGAGGGTCGACTGCAGCCGCTCGATCTGGATCTGCTCGAGCTCCTCCCGGTCCAGGCACTCCTTGTCGGGTTCCCAGTACATTGCCCCCTCCGATCCGTTACATCTTTCCTTCCGCGTCCAGGTCCCTGCCGAGGTAGGCGCGCTGCACCTCGCGGTTCGAGAGCAGCTCTTCCGCCTCCCCTTCCATGATGATCCGGCCCGTTTCGAGCACGTACCCGCGGTCGGCGATCCCCAGCGCCGCGCGGGCGTTCTGCTCGACGAGCAGCACCGTGCCGCCTTCCTTCCGGAGCCTCGTGATGACCGCGAAGATGTCCCGGATGACCAGCGGGGCAAGCCCCATCGAGGGCTCGTCCATCATGATCAGTTTCGGGCGGGCCATGAGGGCCCTCGCGATGGCGAGCATCTGCTGCTCGCCGCCCGACAGCGTGCCCGCGAGCTGACGCTCGCGTTCCCGGAGCCGGGGGAAGATCCCGTAGACGCGCTCGATGTCGTCCCGGACCGCCCCGCCCTTCCCGTTCCGGTATTGCGTGTAGGCACCGAGAAGGATGTTCTCCCGGACGGTCATTGGGGCGAAAACCTGACGGCCCTCGGGCACCAGGGAGCACCCCCGGAAGACGACCTTCTCGGGCGGAAGATTCCCGATGTCCTTCGTGTCGAAGAGGATTTCGCCCGAGCGCGCCGGGAGGAGCCCCGCGATGGTCTTCAGGAGGCTGGTCTTCCCGGCGCCGTTGGCCCCGATGATCGTCACGATCTCGCCGGACCGGATGTGCATCGTGACCTTCTTCAGCACCTTGAGCCGGCCGTATCCGGACTCGAGATTCTTGATCCTCAGCATCCCCGCCTCACGCGTCGTCCCCGAGGTACACGCGGATCACTTCCCGGTTCTTCTGGATCGCGAGGGGGCGGTCCTCCGCGATCTTCTGCCCGAAACTCAGCACGACGATCTCGTCCGAGATCCCCATGACGAGCGACATGTCGTGCTCCACGAGGAGCACGGTGATCCCCATGTCGCGGATCTTCCCGATGAGCCCGCCCATCCCGATCGTTTCCCGCATGTTCAGGCCCGCGGCGGGTTCGTCGAGGAGCAGGAGGCGCGGCTCGCAGGCGAGCGCCCTCCCGATCTCGACGACGCGCTGCTGCCCGTAGGCGAGACTGGCCGCCTCCGTGTGGGCGTGCTCCGCGATGCCGAGCAGCTCCATGATCTCCTGGCCCTTCTCCCGGATGCGCCGCTCCTCCCTCCACGTGAACGGGAGGTTCAGCATGCCGGCGAGGAACCCCGCCCGGCTGTGGACGTGGCGGCCGACCATGATGTTCTCGAGGACCGTCATCTTGGGGAAGAGGCGGATGTGCTGGAACGTCCGCACCATGCCCCGGGAGGCGATCTGGTGGGACGGCAGGTCGTGGACCGGCGCGCCGCCGAAGTAGATCTCGCCGGAGTCGGGCGGAAGGAACCCCGAGATCAGGTTGAACAGCGTCGTCTTCCCGGCGCCGTTCGGCCCGATCAGCGCCTTGATCGACCCGCGCGCCACGTCGAAGGAGAGGTCACTGACGGCCTGGAGGCCGCCGAAGCGCTTGCTGACCCTCCGGACCGAAAGGATCGTCACGCCGCCTCCTCGTCCGATGCGCCGCCCGAGGCCAGCCGTTTCAGGTCGGCGAGGATGTGGCGGCGGAGCAGCCCGTCGGGCGCGAACAGCATGATCAGGATGAGGATGACGCCGAACACGGCGTCGTCGAATGTCCCGAAGTACCCGCGGAGAGAGAGGTAGTTCAGGACGAGGCTCATCAGGAGCGCGCCCCACAGGTTCGCCATCCCGCCGATCGCGACGATCGCCACGTACCGGACCGACTTCATGACCGACGCCTCCGACGGGCCGATGCCGCCGTTATAGTGGGTGAGGAAGACGCCGGCCACGGAGGCGAACGCCGCGCTCAGCACGAACGTGTTCAGTTTGTACCGGGCCGTCGGGATCCCGATTGCGCCGGCAGCGTCCTCGGCGCCGTGCACAGCCGACAGCGCCCTTCCCACACGGGACTGGATCAGGTTGAGCAGCAGCACCATCCCGAGGATCACCAGCCCCCACGCCAGGTAATAGTTCGACACCCGCACGGAGGCATTGCCGGAGATGATCAGCCCGAACGGCAGGGGGAACCCGGGTACCTCGGAGATCCCGTCCGCCGCGCCGAGGAGTTCGGTCCCCAGGGCGACCCGGTAGATGATGATGCCGAAACCGAGGGTCGCCATGGCCAGATAATGGCCCCGGAGCTTCAGGACCGGTCCCCCGACGACGTAGGCGATGACGACTGCCAGGAGGACCGCTGCCGCGCAGGCCAGCCACGGGTGAACGACCAGGTGGCTCCCCCCGTACAGGTCCGACCTTTCCAGGAGCATCCCGGCCTTCTGCAGGAGAGCGACGAGGCGAAGCCCCTTGTGGGCCGCCAGGTCGTGCGTGGTCAGGAACGCCGAAACGTACCCTCCGATGGCGAAGAACCCGGCGTGGCCGAGCGAGATCTGCCCTGCGTACCCGATCAGCATGCACAGGCCCACGATGAGAAGCGAATAGTAGGCCGTCATGGTCAGTTGCGTGAGGTGGTACGGGGCGCCGGCCAGATACGTCGCCACCTGGATCGCGACGACGAGTCCGGCGAAGGCGGCGACCATGGAGTATCTCCGTGCCATCAGAACTCCTTGAGCCGGGCAGCCTCCGCGCTGCCGAAGATTCCGCTCGGCCGCACGAACAGGATGAGGAGCAGGATGGCGATCGAGATGGCCTCCTTGTACGCGGCGGGCAGGACCCAGATGCTGAAGGATTCGAGGATCCCCAGGATCATCCCCGCGCCGACGGCGGCCGTGCTGTTGCCGAGGCCGCCGAGGATGGCCACGGTGAACCCCTTGATGGCCAGCGGCGTGCCGCTGTCGTAATGCACGTAGGTGATCGGGCAGACCACGCAGCCGCCGATGGCGCCGATCGCGGCGCTGATCATGAACGAGAGGGTGACCATGTTCCCCGCGTTGATGCCGCAGAGGCGGGCCGCGTCGCGGTTGGCGGAACAGGCGCGCATCTGCCGCCCCAGCATCGTCAGGTTGAAGAAGGCGCTCAGCAGTGCCACAGCGACGGCGCCGACGCCGACGGCCCAGAGGACCTGCGGGGAGATGTACACCCCGCCCAGGCGGATGGAGGTCACCGAGGTGCCGGTGAAGTAGGGGAGCGACCGGACGCTCTCCCCCCAAACGTGCAGGGCGATCTCCCGGATCAGGATCGATATGCCGATGGTGATGATGACCATCCGCAGCACGGAAGGGCGGTGGAGCCACCGGATGAAGACGATCTCGATGACCGCCCCGACGATCGTCGTCAGGACGACGGCGCCCAGGATGGCGACGGGCAGCGGCACGAACCGACTCAGCGTGACGGCGGTCATCCCGCCGAGCATCACGAACTCGCCCTGGGCGAAATTGATGATGCCGGTGGCGTTGTAGATGATGTTGAACCCGATGGCGACGATCGCGTAGATCGTCCCGTACGTGACCCCGGCCACGAGATATTGGAAAAAGAATTCCAGGTCCCTGGTCCTTTCCTCAAACGAGCGGGAGCACGCGCGGCGCGCGTGCTCCCGCTCGGAACGACGGGGTTACCGTTGGCGTCCGTCTACAGGATCGTGAACTTCCCGTTCCGGACGACCAGCATCACGAATGCGTCGATGTCGAGGCCGTTGTGGTCCGTCGGGGAGAAGTTGAAGATCCCCGCGGTTCCGACCACGCCCTTGAGGTTCTCGATGGCGGTCCGGACCTTCTCCTTGTCCGTGCTGCCTGCCTTCTCGATCGCCTTCTGGAGGATGATGAACGCGTCGAAGGCGTGCCCCCCGAAGGTGCTGCACTCCTCCCCCTGGCAGTACGACTGGTAATCCTTCTTGTACTGCAGGAGCAGCGCCCGCTGCGGGTGATCCTTCGGCAGCTGGTCGGCGACGAGCAACCGGCCGGCAGGGAACATCACCCCCTCGGCGGCCTCGCCGGCGGCATCGACGTACTTGATGTTCCCGAACCCGTGGCTCTGGAAGATGGGAACCTTGAGGCCGATCTGCCGGGCGTTCTTGATCACGATCGCCTGGGCCGGCTCGATGGACCAGTTGATGACCGCCTCGACGTTGGCCGCCTTGAGCTTCGTCACCTCGGCCGTGAGGTCCGATGCGGCCTTGTCGTACACCTCGTTGGCCACGATCGTGATGCCGTGCTTCGGGGCCAGCGCCTCGATCTGCGCCTTCCCCGCGCCCCCGAAGCCGGTGTTGCTGGAGACGACGCCGATCTTGCTGATCTTCATCTTCTTCATCTGCTGGAAGATCATGATGACTGCATCGCTGTCCTTCTGCGGCGTCTTGAACACGTATTTTGCCACGGGATTGACGATCACCTCGGCCGCCGCGCACGACATGAGGATGGTCTTCCCCTCCTCCGCGAGGCCTTTGATCTTCATCGTCTCGCCGCTCGTCGAGGGGCCGATGATGGCGAACACCTTCTCCTCCTCGATCAGTTGCTTGGCGAACGAGAACGCCTTCTCCGGGCTCGCGCCGGAATCCTTGACGATCAGCTCGACCTTTCTCCCGAGGATGCCGCCCTTCCTGTTCACGTCCGCGACCTGCATCTCGAGGGTCTTCGCCTCCGGCGCTCCGAGGAACGACGCCGGCCCCGTGACCGACAGGATCGCGCCGATCTTGATCGTCTCCGCCGCCGCCGCGGGGAACGCCATGGCCGCCGCGAGCAACAATCCCAGGATAACCGTTCCGACTCTCCTCATCTTCCCCACCTCCTGTCCGGTAATGGTTGCGGTTCACCCGTTGTCACAGCGCGTACACTTCCTCCCCCTTCAGGACGCGGACCCCCGCGTCCAGGAGCACCTGGATGGCCCTGTCGAGCTCGTCGAAGCGGAAGATGACGATCGCCTTGTCCGCCGACTGCCGGGCGAAGGCGTACATGTACTCCACGTTGACGCCCGCGGCGTCCAGGACCGAGAGGATCCGGGCCAGCCCGCCGGGGACGTCCGGCACCTCGAGCGCGATCACCTCCGTCTTGGCCACCGTGAAGCCGGTCTCCTTCAGCACCTTGTTCGCCTGGTCCGTCCGGTCCACGATGAGCCGCAGGATCCCGAAGTCCGCCGTGTCGGCGAGGGACAGGGTGCGGATGTTGACCCCCGCCCGGGCGAGGATCCCCGTGACCTCCGCCAGCCGGCCCGACTTGTTCTCCAGGAAAACCGAGATCTGCTCCACCTTCATGGCGCCCCCCCCTGCGTTTCAGATCTTCCGCATGTCGATGACGCGCTTGGCTTTCCCCTCGCTGCGCTGGATCGTCTTGGGCTCCACGAGCTTGACCTTGCATGTGACGCCGAGCAGGTCCTTGATGTCGTGCTCCACCCGGCGGGCGACTCCCTCCAACCCCTTCACCTCGTCCGTGAAGATCCTCTCGTTCACCTCCACCTGCACCTCGAGGACGTCCAGGGACTCCTCCCGGGTGACGACCAGCTGGTAGTGGGGCTCCACGCCCTCCACGGCGATCAGCACCGACTCGATCTGGGACGGGAAGACGTTGACGCCCCGGATGATGAGCATGTCGTCCGTGCGCCCGGAGATCCTCTCCATCCGCAGGTGGGTGCGCCCGCAGGTGCACGGCTTCGTGATGAGGCGCGAGATGTCCCTCGTGCGGTACCGGATCACGGGGAACGCCTCCTTGGTCAGGGTGGTGAAGACGAGTTCCCCCGCCTGCCCGTGCGGGAGCGTTTTTCCCGTCACGGGGTCGATGATCTCGGGGAGGAAGTGGTCCTCGAAGACGTGGAGCCCGTGCTTCTCCTCGAGGCACTCGGACGACACGCCGGGGCCGATCACTTCCGAGAGGCCGTAGATGTCGAGCGCGTCGATCCGGAGCTTCTTCTCGATCTCCCTTCGCATGGCCTCGCTCCACGGCTCGGCGCCGAAGAGGCCGCACCGGATTTTCATGCTCCCCGGATCCACCCCCTCCTCCACCATCACCTCCGCCAGGTTGAGGGCGTACGAGGGGGTCGACAGCAGGATCGTGGA
>JAGGAJ010000071.1 GCA_017889845.1 Deltaproteobacteria bacterium | reverse complement strand
GGGATCCTCCTCGTGGTCCTGCTCGGCTCGTTCCTCTTCGCGATCCTGGCGGATGCGATCCCGCCGCTTCGCGACCTCTGGCCGCGGGGCCCGGGGCGCTGGACGTAAAAAGGGGCCCCGTTCCCGGGGCCCCTCGGTGACGCTTCGCGCGCCTGGCGTCCCTAGCAGTCGAAGTACAGGAAGAATTCGTGCGGGTGCGGCCGCAGCTTCACCGGGTTGACCTCGGCCTCCATCTTGTACTCGATCCACTTCTCGACCACGTCGATGGTGAACACGTCGCCCTTCAGCAGGAATTCGTGGTCGTCCGCCAGCGCCTTGAGGGACTCCTCGAGGGACCCCGGCGTGGTCGGCACCACGGACAGCTCTTCCGGTGACAGCGCGTAGATGTCCTTGTCCAGCGGCTGCCCCGGGTCGATCTTGTTCTGGACGCCGTCTAGCCCGGCCATGAGCTGGGCCGCGAAGGAGAGGTACCCGTTGCACGACGGGTCCGGCGTGCGGAACTCGAGCCGTTTCGCCTTCGGCGAGGCGGAGTACATCGGGATCCGGATCGACGCGGAGCGGTTCCGGCTGGAGTACGCCAGGTTCACGGGGGCCTCGAAGCCGGGGACCAGCCGCTTGTAGGAGTTCATCGTCGGGTTGCTGAACGCGCAGATCGCCTTGGCGTGCTTGAGGATCCCGCCGATGTACCACAGCGCCATCTTCGACAGCCCGCCGTATTCCTCCCCCGCGAACAGCGGCTTGCCGCCCTTCCACAGGGACTGGTGGGTGTGCATCCCCGACCCGTTGTCGGCGAAGAGCGGTTTGGGCATGAAGGTGACGGTCTTGCCGAACTTCCGCGCCACGTTCTTGCAAATGTATTTGTACCACTGCAGCGCGTCGGCGACCTTGACCAGCGTGTCGAAGCGCAGGTCGATCTCGGCCTGGCCGGCGGTGGCCACTTCATGGTGCTGCGCCTCGACCTTCAGCCCCACCTGCTCCATCACGCGGACCATCTCGTCGCGGAGGTCGTGCTGGGAGTCGGTGGGCGGGACGGGGAAGTACCCCTCCTTGTGGCGGGGCTTGTACCCCAGGTTCGGACCCTCCTCGCGCCCGCTGTTCCAGGTCCCCTCCTCGGAATCGATGTAGTAGTAGCCGTAGTTGGACCCCGTGGCGTACCGGATGTCGTCGAAGATGAAGAACTCCGCCTCGGGCCCGAAGTACGCCGTGTCGGCGACGCCGGTCCCCTTCAGGTACGCCTCGGCCTTCCGGGCGATGTTGCGCGGGTCGCGGCTGTAGTTCTCCTTCGTGATCGGGTCCACGATGTTGCAGATCAGCGACAGCGTCGGCCGGGTGATGAACGGGTCGACCACCGCCGTGTCGGCGTCGGGGATGACCAGCATGTCGGAGGCGTGGATCGGCTGCCAGCCGCGGATGGACGAGCCGTCGAAGCCGAACCCCTCCTCGAAGCTGTCGTCCTTCAGTTCGTAGACGGGGACGGCGAAGTGCTGCCAGGTGCCGATGAAGTCCATGAACTTCAGGTCGACCATTTCGATGTTCTTGCTCTTGGCGAATGCCAGGACTTCCTTCGCGTTCATTGGGTCCCTCCCGGGTTTATGATGAAGCGGTTTTCCTGCGGCGGAGCGATCAGATGGCGTCGTGTCCGCGTTCCCCCGTGCGGATCCGGACGACCTCTTCCACGTTCGTCACGAAGATCTTCCCGTCGCCGATGCGCCCGGTGCGAGCGGATTTCTCCACTACCTCGACCACCTGGGCGACCAGGTCGTCCGGGACGATGATCTCCAGCTTGATCTTGGGGAGGAAGTCCACGACGTATTCCGCGCCGCGGTACAGCTCGGTGTGACCCTTCTGGCGGCCGAACCCCTTGACCTCGGACACCGTCATTCCCTGGACGCCGATGTCGTTCAGCGACTCCTTCACCTCGTCGAGCTTGAACGGCTTGATGATGGCCTCGATCTTCTTCATGGGTCACCTCCTCCTCCCGGGGATACAGCAACCTGCGTACCAACCCCGCAGTCGAAGGGGAACGCGTCGGCCCGAACATGGAATCCCCCCGAAATCCGCCGGGATCCGGGCGGCGCACCGGCCGCGGGATTCGCCGCACCCTCCGGCGGGTGCTAGAATGATGCACAATCCCCGGGCAATACGTGCCCTTTCCTTGGGCAGAGGAGGGACCGTGGGCGACGGGCGGCTGGACGCGTACCGCGTCGCGGTGGAGCGCATCTTCGGCGAGGACCTCGTCTCCCTCACCCTGTACGGCGGACACGCCGCGGATCCGCCGGAGGAGAAGGGGGAGGCCACAGTCCTCATCGTCGTCCGGCATCTCCGGCGGGACGCGCTGGCCGCGTACCGCAGGGAGGCCCCCCGGTTCGCGAAGCAGGGGATCCCGCCCCCGCCGATCTTCACGGAGAAGTTCTTCGGGCGTTCCATCGACGTGTTCCCCCTGGAGTTCCTCGGGATGAAGGAGCGCAGGAAGGTCCTCTCCGGCCGCGACGTCCTGGCCGACGCCCGCGTGAACACGGCGAACCTCCGGCACCAGGTCGAGTTCGAGCTGAAAGGGAAGCTCCTCTCGCTGCGGAGGCTGTACCTCTCCGCGCAGGGCGGCCGCGCTCTCGCGGGGGTTTTGCGCCGCACCGCCGGGTCGATCGTCCTCGTCGCCCGCGGCCTGCTCCTCCTTTCGGAGGGAACCGCGCCGTACGGGAAAGCCCAGATCCTCTCCGGCATCGAATCCCGCTTCCGGATCTCCCTCCCCCTCCTCCGCGAGATCACGACATCCGCCGACGAGAAGAGCATGGCGGGCCGCGCGGAGGAGATCGCCCCCGGGTACCTGGAAGAGGTGGCGCTGTTGTGCGAAGCCGCCGACCTGTACGTCGCCGGAAACGCGCCGTAGTGGTCCCACGCGCGCATTCGATCGCATCCGGGCGCCGCGCCGCCGCGCTTCTCCTCGCGCTTCTCGCCTGTACCTGCGCCGCATCCGTCGCCTGGGCGGCCGATCCTGCCATCACCGCGCCCACGGGGTACGTGAACGACACCGCGGCGGTGATGGGGAGCTGGGCGGAAAAAACCGAGGCGCTCTGCCGGGAGATCGAGCGGGATACGGGCGCGGAGGTCGCGGTCCTCACCGTGAAGACCACGGGCGGGACACACCCGCAGCAGTATGCCCAGCAGGTGGCCGACCGGTGGAAAGTGGGAAAGAAGGGGAAGGACAACGGGGTGCTGATCCTGGTCGCCGTCGACGACCGGAAGCTTTGGATCGCGACCGGATATGGCGTGGAGGGAGTCCTCCCGGACGGCAAGGTCGGGGAAATCCGGGACCGGCACATGACCCCCGCCTTCCGCCAGGGATCCTACGGCTACGGTATCTACCTGGGAGTGAGGGCGGTCGGCGATGTCCTCCGGGGCGGTCCGGCCGCCCCTCGCGCGTCCCCGCCACCGCAGGAGGTCCCCCGGCCGCAATCCTGGCTGGAGCGCAACCTTTTTCCCTTGAGCATCCTGGTCGGCCTGGTTCTCTTCATCGTCCTGACACTGTATTCTTTCCTGAGCTTCTTCTTCGGCCTCTTCCGGGGCGGCGGGAATTCCGGGGGAACTTCCGACGGGTTCGGGGGCGGAGGATTCGGAGGCGGCGGGTTCGGCGGCTTCGGGGGAGGAGGATTCGGAGGCGGCGGAGCGGGGGGCGGATGGTGACGCGGGAGAACTCGACGGGAGGTGGGAACGGATGAAGAAAGGCCTGTTGGTCGTGGCGGCCCTGGGGGTCCTGGCGCTGCTCGTGACGATGCAGGGGGTGATCGCGTACAACTCCATCGTGAAGCGGGACGTCGCGGTCAACGAGAAATGGGGGCAGGTGCAGAACGTCCTCCAGAGGAGGGCGGACCTCATCCCGAACCTCGTGCAGTCGGTCAAGGGATACGCCGCGCACGAAAAGGAGATCTTCGAGAACGTGGCGGCCTCCCGCGCGAAGCTGGCCGGCGCCCGCACGCCGGAGGAGGCGATGAAGGCGAACGCCGAGGTCACCTCCGCCCTCTCCCGGCTGTTGGTGGTCGTCGAGAACTACCCGCAGCTCAAGGCCGACCAGACGTTCACGCGCCTCATGGACGAGCTGGCGGGCGCGGAGAACCGGATCGCCGTGGAGCGGATGCGGTACAACGAGGCGGTCTCCGCCTACAACACGACCATCCGGGTGTTCCCCAGCAATATCGTGGCGGGGATCGGCGGCTTCGCCCCGAAGCCGTTCTTCGAGGCCGAAGCGCGGGCGAAGGAGGTCCCGAAGGTCGATTTCGGGAAGTAGGGCGGGGCTACTCCTTGCGGGGTGCCCCGAACTTGCTCTCCTGCCCCGCGAGGAGGCGGTGGATGTTCTCCCGGTGGGTGTAGATCACCAGGAACCCCATGAGGAGGGAGAGGGTCACGTACTCGCGCGCCCTGCCGAGGAACGCCATCGCCACCGGGAGGCCGACGGCGGCGCAGAGCGAGCCGAGAGAGACGTAGCGGGTGAAGTAGAGGACCGCCGCGAACAGGACGACCAGGACGAAGGCCGTCTCCGGGGAAAGGAACAGCACGACCCCGAAGGCGGTGGCCACCCCCTTCCCCCCCCGGAAGCGGAAGTAGACGGGGAAGATGTGGCCGAGGAACACCGCACCCCCGACCAGTGCGAGCCACGGGTACGCCGGCCCGTCGAGGAATATGCGGGCGAGGGCGAGGGCGAAGATCCCCTTCCCCGCGTCGAGCAGAAGGGTGAGGACCCCCGCGGCCTTGCCGAGGGTGCGGGCCACGTTCGTCGCGCCGATGTTGCCGGACCCGGCCTTCCGCAGGTCCAGTCCCGGGTCGAACGCCTTCGCCACCAGCATGCCGAACGGCACGGAGCCCAGCAGGTAGCCGAAGAGCACCAGGAGCGACCCGCGGATCCACATTTCGCCCATGTCCGGGATTCTAGCAGAATACGCGCGGGGTCAGGTTTCCTCGATCTCTTCCGGGCGCGGGCGCGCGACGCCGGTCTCGAAGGCGGTGCGCTCCACCGCCTCCGCCACCTTCGCGTGCATTTCCCGGTCGAGGATGGAGGGGAGAAGCTCCCCGGCGGTGGCGCAGGAACTGATGGCCTTGGCCGCGGCGATCTTCATCCGGTTGTTGATCTTGCGGGACCGCGCGTTCAGCGCCCCGCGGAAGACCCCCGGGAACGCCAGCGCGTTGTTCGCCCCGCGGCCGTCGGCGGCGAAGGAGGCCCCCGCGGCCCGCGCCTCCTCGGGGAAGATCTCCGGCCTGGGGTTGGAGAGGGCGAGGATCACCTGGCCCTTGCGGATCATCTCCTTCCGGATGAGCCCCGGGACGCCGGTCGTGCAGATCACGATGTCGGCGGTGGCCATGATCTCCGGGAGCGTCATCGGCTTCCCGCCCGCCTTCGCGAAGATCTCCTGCGCGACGGGGTTGATGTCGGTCCCCTGCATCTTTCGGACCCCGTAGGCCATCAGCAGCTTGGAGATCCCGATCCCCGCGGCCCCGAGCCCCACCATCCCCACGGTGTCGTTCTTGACCTGCATCCCCACGTACTTGCTCGCGTTCAGCAGCGCCGCCAGGACCACCACCGCGGTGCCGTGCTGGTCGTCGTGCATCACGGGGATGTCCAGCATCCCGCTCAGCCGGTCTTCGATCTCGAAGCACTCGGGCGCCTTGATGTCCTCGAGCTTGATGGCCCCGAAGGTGGGCGCGATGGAGGCCACCGTCCGGATGATCTCCTCGTTGTCCTTCGACTGGATGAGGATCGGGACGCCGTTGATCCCCACCAGCGCGTCGAAGAGGACCGCCTTCCCCTCCATCACGGGCATCCCGGCGACCGCGCCGATGTCCCCCAGCCCGAGGATCGCGGTGCCGTTGGTGACGATCGCCACGGTGTTGTGGATGGCGGTGTAGTCGTAGGCGAGCTCGGGCTTCTTCTGGATGAGCTTGCACACCTTCGCCACGCCGGGAGTGTAGATCTTCCGGATCGTGGAGATGCTGTCGACCGGGATGCGGGATTTCACGGAGATCTTCCCGCCCCGGTGCATCTCCAGGACCGGGTCGATGATGTCGGAGATGATGACGCCCTCGACCTTGCCCAGCTCCTCCAGGACCTCCTGGAGCTGCCCCTCGCTGTCGACGAAGATCGTTACGTCGCGGGTGTTGTACTCGAGGCCGTAGCCGACCAGCTTGATGTCCCCGATGTTGCCCCCCACCGCGCCGATGGCGGTAGCGACCTTGCCGAAATACCCCGGCTTGTCGAGGACCATCAGGCGGACGGTCTTGACTAGCTTGTCGATCCCCTTTTCGATTTGCATGGCGCCATCATAGCCCCGCCCATTCTCCTTTGTCAAACAAGGGGGTACGGGATACAATCGTACCCGATGATCGTCCGATGCAACGCCTGTTCCGCCCAGAACTTCGTGCCACCGGAGCGCCTCGCCGTCCGGGAAATCCCTCCCCGCTGCTGGGAGTGCGGCCGGGAACTCCGCCTCCGGGCCCCGGAGGCGGAGCCGCCCCCCGAAACCTCCCGGAAGAGCCCGGAATCCAAGAGGGACGCGTGGGAAGAATAAACGAACGGGGGCCGGAAACATGAGGAAGATCCGGGTGGCGGTGGCGGGAGTCGGGAATTGCGCCAGCGCCCTGCTGCAGGGGATCGAGTTCTACCGGGACTCCCCGGAGGCGCCCCCGGGGGAGTTCATCCCGGGGCTGATGAACCGGGACATCGGCGGCTATCTCCCCGGCGACATCGAGGTGGTGGCGGCCTTCGACATCGACCGGAGGAAGGTGGGCCTGCCGGTCCGCGAGGCGATCTTCTCCCCTCCGAACTGCACGAAGCGGTTCGTGGAGCGGATGCCGGCCGGCGGACCCGTCGTCCGGATGGCGCCCCCGCTGGACGGCGTGGCGCCCCACATGGCGGAGTACCCGCCGGAGCAGACCTTCCTCCTTTCATCCGAGACGCCCTGCGACGTGGAAGGCGTGCTGCGCGAGTCGGGGGCGGAGATCCTGGTGAATTACCTGCCGGTGGGCTCGGAAGCCGCGACGCGTTTCTATGCCGAGGCCTGCCTCGCGGCCGGTGTGAGCCTGGTGAACTGCATCCCCGTGTTCATCGCCTCGGACCCGGCGTGGGCCGACCGGTTCCGCCGCGCGGGAATCCCGCTGGTGGGGGACGACGTGAAGTCCCAGCTGGGCGCCACCATCGTGCACCGGGCCCTGGCCCGCCTCTTCTCGGACCGCGGCATCCGCCTGCTGCGGACCTATCAGCTGAACACCGGGGGGAACACGGATTTCCTGAACATGCTGAACCGGAGCCGCCTGGAGTCGAAGAGGATCTCCAAGACCGAGGCGGTGACGAGCGTCCTCTCGCACGCCATCGGGCCCGACGACGTCCACATCGGCCCCTCCGACTACGTCCCCTGGCAGAAGGACAACAAGCTGTGTTTCCTGCGGATCGAGGGGGAGGGGTTCGGGGGGCTCCCGATCGAGGTGGAACTGCGCCTCTCCGTCACCGACTCGCCGAACAGCGCCGGCGTGGGGATCGACGCGATCCGGTTCTGCCGGCTGGGGAGGGACATGGGGCTGTCGGGGCCGCTCATGGCCCCTTCGGCCTATTTCATGAAACACCCGCCGCTGCAATACAACGACGACGACGCGCGCCGCGAACTCGAGGAGGTCATCGCGGACTACGAGACGTGGAGAAGGACGAGAGAAGCTTCTCCCACGACTCCGTACACGTCTCCCACGTGAACGGCGACGCGACGCGGACCCCTTCCCGGGACAGGCGGGCCCGCATCGCCGGGTCGGACAGCAGCGAGAGCATCGCCCCGGACAGCCCTCCGGGATCGCCCGGGTCGTACGCGATGCCCCCGCCCTCCGACCCGACCTTCCCCCCCCAGTATGTCCCTTGCGGCACGGCCACAGGGACGCCGGAGGCCAGCGCCTCCAGGGTGACCAGACCGAACGACTCGTAGCGGGACGGGCAGATCACCGCATCCGCGGCGGCGTACAGCATCGGCATCGCATCGTGGGGAACGGACGGAAGGAAAGCGACCCCGCCTCCGTCGTCTTCCGGTCCGCCCTGCCCCGCGACAACGAGGATCAGGGGCCTCTCCCACCGTTCCCGGATCCGGCGGAACGCATCCACGGCCTCTGCCGTGTTCTTCCCCCCGTCCCCACGCGCTGCGACGAGGAGGACGTCCGCATCCGCGGGCAGGCCGACGTAGGCGCGGGCGACCTGCCGCGGGGGGAGCCGCCGGAACCGGTCGTCGACCCCCGGGGGGATGACGGTCCCCTTCGCCTTCGCATCCGGGATCACCTTCCCTGTTTCCGCGAGGTCGTGCTCCGAGAAGCAGATCACCCGGGCGGCCTCCGAGGCCAGCCGCTCCTCCTCCCGCCGGCGGACCTCCGAAAACGGGTCCGGCTCCCCCGGCCCGGCGCCGGGTTTCCGCGCCTCCACGGTGTGGTAGACCAGCACCATCGGCGCATCGGTGATCCGACGAACGGCCACCCCCGACATCCAGTAGTGGGCGGAAACCACGCGCGGGGCGATCCGATGCTCCCGCATCAGCCGCAGGGACCCGTCGACGAAGCCGTCCAGGGATCCGAACGCGCTCCACCGCGTCGGGGGGATTTTCCAGCCGCACGGGACATGGAGTATCCGTACGCCCGGAAACGGCGAGGAAATCTCCGCGTCGTTCCCGGCCGCCCGCGTGAGCACGTCCGCGGGAACCCCCCGCCGGGAGAAGCCCCGGAGCAGCCCCCGGAGGAACACGTTCATCCCCCCCGCCAGGCCGGTGCCCGGCTCCTCCATCGGACAGGTGTGGTAGGAGACGACGAGGTGCCCGGTCAAGGGGAAACCGTCAGCAGGTGCACGACGCGATCCACGCCCCCCAGGTCGTACTTGTACCGCTC
>JAGGAJ010000070.1 GCA_017889845.1 Deltaproteobacteria bacterium | reverse complement strand
GGACAGGAGGGATTCGGGTACGACCCCGTGTTCCTCGTGGGCTCCACCTGGAAAACGCTGGCGGAACTGCCGCAGGAGGAGAAGAACCGGATCAGCCACCGGGGGCAGGCGATGCGGGCGCTGATCGCGGAGATGAAGGCCGCCGGGATCCTCGCGTAGCGCTCGCAGGGGGCGTCCCCGGGGACGGTTTGCGCCCCCGCGGGGTTCCCGGTACAATCGGTTGTCCGCGCAGGTCGGGACGTGGCGCAGCCTGGTAGCGCATCTGCTTTGGGAGCAGAGGGCCGCCGGTTCGAATCCGGCCGTCCCGACCACCTAACCACTTTTCCCTTCCCCGCACCAATCTGTTGTTGGAATTTTTAGGAAATCGTCAGGCCTCCCTTCCCTTGCGGCGTTTCCCCTTCGGCTCCTTCTCCTCGAGGTAGGCGTTAATCTGCCGCCGGAGCCTCTCCGAGAACGTAAGGTCCTCCTCCCGGAGCACTCCCAGCCTCCCCCCGCCGTCGGTTAAATATTTCATCCGTTTTTGCCGAAAGGAGTTACCAGGACAGGAAAGGAGAATACGGGAATGATCGAGTATGCAGGATTTCTCGCAACTGTAAGTGGAGGGACCCTTTCATGCCTTGCAGGTTTTGAACCTTCGTTGAGTGCAATTTTTGCGACCTGTAGCGTTATCTTCTTTTTTTGTTTGGTCGTCTTTAGATTGCATTAAACACTCCATCTGCCTCTCCACCGGCGGTGGCGCCTCTCGGGCCGTCAATCTGAAACGCGCGGTGTGGCTCCCTTACCCGGTAGCGAAAAGCTGAAAGCTGGCACGGCATTTTATTTCTTGCATCGTGTCGTCTTTCCCGTGGTACTATCCCGTTGGATTAAAACCTTAACTATCGAATAAAGCTAAAGAATAACGAGAGAAATTATTGAATCCCGCAGAGTTTAGCGCTCTTCTGCACGCCATCGACCAGATGATCCAAATATCCGGGCCAAGGCAAGCGGAGTATTACCGTGGGTATCGCCTGGGGATCCAATTCTGCCGGTTGGGGACGCTCGAAGAGTCGATCCATGAGCATTACCGCCTGAATGAATCCTACGCAGCCAGCGGCGACCATTACGTCGATTCCTACGCCCGCGGGTACCGCGACGGTTGTAAGGGCGTGACGCCCGAACCCTGATTCACGGATCGGGGAGAAACCCCGCCTCCTTCTTCCGTTCCAGTCGGCATCGCAAACATTCCCCGCTCCGGTGATCTACAACACGCCATAAGCTTCAGCCTGTGGTTAGGCGGTCGAACAATTTGAGTTCGCCCTGATGTCGTACATGACTTGCCCCTGTACGATCTGCAATCCGGTTCTCGTGTCATCCGAGTGGTCCGACAAGAAGAACCAACGGTGATACGAGAATCAGTGTCGTGACGAGCCACCAGTTGGCCTCGTCGTTCGCTCCCCGCCTTTTCGCAGCTGCTCCCTTCATCGCCGTGGGGATGGCGGCGATCATCGCAAGGAACACGACCAACAGCGCCATGTATCCGCGGTTGGCGCACCCAAAGATTGCTTTCGGGGTGAAATAAAGACAGATCAGCGCTGCGGGGGCAATCAAAGGCAGGATCAAATGCCTGATGACTCTTTGCCCCGACATCGATTGTGTCCCTCGTTCGATTGATGCTCTATCTGCCGTTTGGCCTCATGCGTTCATGCCTTATGTTTCGGCATTGAGGTTGTTATGCTTCAATGCTGTTTTCAACCACCGGATCGTCCATAGCGAACATGCTTATTGAACTCGACGCGGATCTCCTTCCGCGAAACCGACTCGCCAAGTCGCTTCCTGGATGCGTTGCCGGAGGGGTGACCCTTCTCGGGAGCGTCGATCCCGGCGATTCGGACTCTGTGTTGTTACTTACCAGAGTCGAGGACTGTGATCGTACCGCACTCGGCAACGTGGACTTTTGAGGGGGTCACGTCAATGCGGCTGACGGATGCATGGGTTTCATTTTGCTTCCCGCCTGTCAGTGCGTATACTGACGGCCAAAGACCGCAGGACGCATCGGCGGGTGGTTTGGCCTTACTCTCGTTAATAACTGCACGTGATAGCGTAAACGGAGGATTACTCCAATGATGCAGCAAAACCCGGCGACAGTGGAGACATGGGAGCCGCGGTGGAGCCAAAAGAATCATCGGGCGTTCACACAGTGCTTCCGGTTCGCATTCGCTGTCGCCGTAGTACTGCTTCTCGCATCCTTGGCTATCGCCCCCTCCGTTCTGGCCCAAAATAGTGCATCCGGTTGGGTCAACAGCGGCCTTGCGAAATATGAGAAAGGCGACCTGGACGGGGCGATTGCCGACTTCAACCGCGCCATCGGGATCGATCCGAAATATGCGCCTGCCTACAACAACCGCGGCGCTGCGAAATTGATAAAAGGCGACCTGGACGGGGCGATTGCCGACTTCAACCGCGCCATCGGGATCAATCCGAAAAATGCGCTTGCCTACTACAACCGCGGTGTTGGGAAAGGCAATAAAGGCGACTTGGAGGGCGCCGTGGCCGATTACAACCGCGCAATCGAGATCGATCCGAATTATGCGCTTGCCTACTACAACCGCGGCTTTGCGAAATTGAAAAAAGGCGACCTGGACGGGGCGATTGCCGATTTCAACCGCGCCATCGAGATCAATCCGAATAATGCGCTTGCCTATTACAACCGCGGCGTTGCGAAATTGAAAAAAGGCGACCTGGACGAGGCGATTGCCGACTTCAACCGCGCTATCGAGATCGATCCGAAAAATGCGCTTGCCTACTACAACCGTGGCAATGCCTTCCAGGCCAAGGGCCAGTTTTTTCAGGCTGTCGCTAATTTAAACCGCGCCATTGAACTGAACAGGAATCATGAATACGCCTACTTGCGTCTGCTGATTGCCACCTGGAGTGACAGGGGGGATGCCAGTGCGGCCATGGACAAGCTCCGGAATCATGTCGCTGCAAACAGCTCCGATGAATGGGTGCGTACCATTTCAAAGTACTACCTGGGCATCGGTAAACTAAACGAGCAGGCGATCTTGGCGGAGGCACGGAAAGGAACAGATGGCAAGAAGGTCGGGGAGCGGCTCTGCGAGGCATACTACTATCTGGGGGTAAAACGCCTGGTTGGAGGAAACAGAAAGGGTGCGGTGGAATACTTCACCTTAAGCATCGATACGGATATAAAGAGATTCACAGAGTATGATGCCTCGAAGGCCATGCTCAGGTTGATGAAGGAAGGGAAGATCTAATGGCTGGGGCACAGGGCAATGGATGGGCCGAGTGCCCGCCTCTCCGATTCGGTCCGGGATGTGTTAATGCTTTTCAGACCGATCCGTGTTCGCGCGGGATTGGATGGCCGAGAGAGTAGACCTGGTAGGAAATACCCGAAAGTTACACGCCTAGAGTTGCTGCCATTCCCCTGCCGTACCATCTTTTCCCGTTTCCCTCCCCCGTTGTCGAACCCGGCACCGTATGCAGGAAAGAAGGGCGTCCCATCTGCCGATGAGAATGTGGAGGCTCGCCCGGTCCGCGGGGCAGTGGAAGCCCGGGGCCGGTCCGGGAGTTAGGGGACAGGTAATGCGGATTGGACTGGTGGCCGACCTGCACGCCAACCGGGAAGCGGTGAAGGTCGTGGACCGGGCGCTTTCGGCCCTGTCCCCCGAAAGGGTCTACCACCTGGGGGACCTCGTCGGCTACGGGGCGCATCCCGAGGAGTGCGTTCGCTGGGCCATCGCCAACACGCGGGGAGGGGTGCTGGGCAACCATGACGCCGCCGCGTTGAACCTGCTGGGGCGGGAAGCGATGGCGCCCGCCTACGCCGCGGCCCGCTGGGCCGGGGAGCGGCTGTCCTCTGCGGCACGGGAATACCTTTCCCTGCTCCCCGTGCGGGAGCTGGTCGTCCGGTCCCGGCTCCTTCTCGTCCATGGCGCGCCCTCGGACCCGTTCGGGAGGATTTTCTGGGAAGAGGACGCAGATACCGAGATGGACCTGTACCCCGAGGCCACGACCGTGGCCGTGGGGCATCTCCACGTTCCGCTGGCGGTCGTCCGGGGCCGGGGAGGGAAGACCATCCTGTTCCGGAAGGGGAGCCGCACGGTCCCGGGGGTGGATCGGCTTCTGGTGAATCCCGGGAGCGTCGGGGCTCCGAGGGACCGGAAGGATTCGGCGTGCTTCCTGATCTTCGACGACGAGCGCAGGTCGTTCACCTGGTATCGCGTCCCGTACAACGGCAGATTGCCACTGGAAGCGATCCGGGACATGGGCATCCCCGCCCTTCCCGGTCCGGCCCAATCCCCGGTGATGGAGAGGGTACTCTGCGCGATCGGGATGTGGAAGCGGCTGTACCGGGAAACGTGACCGGTCAGGATCCGCTTACTGCGCCCGGAGGATGAGGAACGTCTCGACCGCGGCCGCCATCACCAGCAGCGGGAACACGACGACGAAGTACCGCTCGAAGGCGTGGTTCACCGTGCCCCTGAGCGGGGCGTCCTCCTTTCCCTGGATCCGCCGGATCGAACGGATCCCGAGCCACAGCCCGTAGGAAGCCGTGAAGAGAAGGGCCGGGATCTCGAAGATCCCGTGCGGGACCACCTTCATCGCCGCCTTCGAATATCCCGCCACCAGGGCCTCCTGGCTGTACAACACGCCCAGCACGAACCCGTTGGATCCCACGGCCAGCACCGGGACGATCCCGTACAGCAACCCCGAGGCGAGAAGCAGGAGCGACGCCATGACATTGTGGATGAGGATGTAGAAGAACAGGGTCCCCCCCGCCAGGTCGCGGTACTGTTCCCCGACGACCTGGAGGGCGTCCGTCACCTGCTGCCGGACGGAAGGCGGGGCGAACATGCCGCCGAGAAAGGTGGCGGCGAAGAGGACGCCCAGGGCCAGGAGGTACGGTACGACGGCGCGATCGGACATCCCGCGCTACGTTTTCTTCGCGGCCACGTGATCCGCGAAATACGGCTTCCACGGGCCGCACCCCTCGATGAACGGCTGCAGGATCGCCCGCTCGCCCTGGACCGTGTGCATCAGGTCGTGCCCCGCCCATTCGTGGATCAGCTCTCCGAGCGTGACCACGCCCAGCTCCGCGTGCCGGGACTTCCGGCCCAGGTCCGCCGGGCCGAGCCGCGACAGGAGAGCGAGGCTTTCCCATCGCAACCGCCCGAACTCCCTGGCCAGCTCCGCCGGCCTGAGGTCGCCGGCCGCGATCGTCCCCTGGCTGTCGGGATCGAACGCCGGGAAATCCTCCCCGCGCAGCAGGCGCCCGATGCGGGGAGGGAAGACCCCGCGCTCCGTGTCGACCAGGTGCTGCAGGCAGTCGAATGCGGACCACTCCTTCGGCGCCGGTTTCCGCCGGAAGAGGTCGGGATGCAGTTCTGCCAGCGACATCCAACGCTGGGGAGTCGACCGGAGGACCCCCTGTGCCATCCTCAGGATATCTTCCATTCCACCCTCCCTGGCCACTCCAGAATAAACGAAACGAGGGGGTTTCGCCCGTCCGGTTCGAGGCGGTGTTCGAAAAGGTTGCCCCGGCCCGCGTCCGCGCGGTACTCTGAAGACAAATACTGTCCGAGTGAGGTGGCATATGCGGGGGAGGCCGGTCGTCGCGTGTATCGCGCTGGTCATCGGCGGCATCCTGGCAGTCGTGGGCACCGCCCGGGCGCAGGACGAACCGTTCCCGATCGATCTGCGTCCCGGCGAAACGTTCGACGCCTGCGCCTCCGGGCAGATCGTATGCCCCGCGAGGGCCCCCATCTGCGACGACCCGAACGTCGCCGTCCCGGTCGATGTAACCGGGGGGCTGGGATTCAAGGCGGTCGGGCCCGGCGTCACGCTCTGCTCGGCCGCCTCCGCAGTCGGACCGCGCCGCATCTTCCGCATCACCGTGCGCTAGCCCGCATTTCTCACCAGCCTCCTGTTGCGGCGGCGGATCCGGGCATGTCTACTGCGTTGTACTCTTTCGCGCTCCTCGACGTAGCTCCACTACGCCTGCGGTGCCCGAAGTTCGCCCGCCTTGTATCCACGCCCGTCTGCGCCGCCTCACGACGGACCCTGAGGAGAAATGCGGGCTCGGAGCGCGGGAAGTCCTGGAAACCGGAGGGCGTGCGATGAAACGGATTGGCTTCGCGGGAATGTCGTTCGCGGTCGCCCTGGCCTTTCTCCTCCCCGTGCTGTTTGCCGCTCCCGCCGCGGGAGCGGACAGCAAGGGCGGCTTGGACGGGAAGATGGTGTTCGAGAAGAAGTGCGGCGTGTGCCACCGTCTGTCCCTGACGACGAACCGCAGGGAATGGAAGCCGGAGTGGAGGGAGATCGTCGACCGGATGGCCCGGAAGAGGGACGGCTGGATCTCAGCGGATGAGGCCGCGGCGATCGTCGATTACCTCGGCTCCGAGTACGGCAAGGACTGACGCCCTCCCGGCAGTTCCGTCGCCGGGATCCCCGGAGAATGGCATGCCGGGGTACCGTCGCGCCGGGATCACCCGAACGCCGCATTCAACTCCCTACCGGTTCTCCCGCCGGGTCACGCCGCGTGTTGCCCCACGTGCGCGGTCGAGCGGTCCGGCTTCACCAGCATCACGGGGCGGTGCGTCGTCAACGCCACCTTTTCCGCGACGCTTCCCATGACCACCCGCAAAAGCCCCGAGCGCCCGTGCGTGCACATCACGATGACGTCCACGTCCTGGTTGTGCGCGAAGGACAGGATCGCGTCGATCGGATCGCCCTCCTCGACGTGCCACCGCACCTTCCGCACTTCCGGGCGCAGCCGGCCGGCGATGTCCCGCAGATACTTCATGCTCGTGATGGCCGACCGGTAGGTCTCCCTGGGGGGGACATTGTAACGGGCCTCGGGCACGGGAGCGAGGGAGTCCTGAACGGCCTCCAGGAGGATGATCTCGGCGTCCGTCAACCGGGCCATCTCCAGCGCGGGCTCGAGGGCACGTTCCGCGAGATGCGACCCATCCAGAGGAACCAGAATCTTGGAGTACATGGACCTTCCTCCTTCCCGCCGTTGACCCTCATGCCGCCTCGCGGGATCCGATGCAACGCTCGCAGATCATGAGGATCGCGGCTTCCAGACGTTGCCACCCTTCTTCCGAGCGGATGTTCACGTCGCCGTACCGGCCGACCTTCCGGGAACGGACCGCGAGGTAGTTGATCCCCGCGGTCAGCAGCGAAACGACGGCCGCCAGCTCGCCTTCCGTCACGTCCTGTCCGGCGACGAACAGCCGGGACAGGTTTTTCGAAAAGTCCTCCCGAACCTTTTCCAGCACCTTCGCCAGTTCGTTGCGCTCGATGGATTCCCAGGCGAGGATCTCCAGGGTCACGGGACGCCGGCGGATCGCCCGGGCGAAATTGCACAGCAGGGTGGCGACGGTCTCGTGGAGGGGGTTCCCGCGCAGGCGCTCCGGATCTCCCCCCGCCACCTCATCGATCGTCGGCCAATAGGTGCCGGCCTCCGCGTACGCCCGGAGGAGATCCGGCATGCCGCCGAAATACCGGTAGATCAGAACCTTGTCGACCCGTGCCTGCCGGGCCACCGCGTTGATCCCGAACGTCCGGAACCCCCCGCGGGCGAGGAGGCTCCCGACCGCCTTGAGGATCTTCTGTTCCGTCGCTTTCCGGTTGCGGGCCATCCCCGGCTCCTTTGGTCACCTTGTGGTGACATCTGGATACAATTTAAATCACCTGCCGGTGACATGTCAACGGAAAAATATCGTCCATCCCGGGAAACGCTCCCTTTCCCCGGAGAGGCGACGGCGCCTCTCCGGCATGGCCCGTAACCGCCCATGCGGCGTAAACTTCGAAGGCCGGCAGGAGGGGAAGGGAGCGCCGCATCACCGGGTTTTCCCTGCCTGCCGCCTGGCGCCGCGGAACAGGGGGGAGAGGCGGACGAGCTTTTTGGCCGCTTCGGTCAGCTCCTTCCGGACGGCGGGATCGAGTGCGACCAGCCAGCGCCGCGGTATCGCTTCCAGGCCGTAATGCGCGCCAGCGACCGCCCCCGCGATGGCGCCGGCAGTGTCCGCATCGCCGCCGCGGTTCACGATGCGGACAAGGCACTCCTCGAAGGTGCGGGTGGAGAAGAAATCGTGGAACACGGTCCGCAGCGTGTCCGCCACGTACGCCGTGGCGTTCCCCTCGTACCTCTCGAACCGGAACTCGGGGTGGCGACCGGCCAGCTCCTCGGCGGCGGCGCGCAGGCCGGCCATCGGGGTGCCGAGAATCCCCCGGTGGACCATCCGGGCCACCGTCACGCACGATGCGTCGGAGAGCGGGTGGTTGTGGGTCAACCGCGCCTGTTCCACCGCGAGGCGGGCAAGGAGCTCCTCGTCCCCGAGGGCGAAAAGGGCGACCGGGGCGACCCGCATGGCCGCGCCGTTCCCCGCGTCCCATTCGTTCGGAGGCGTCGACAGCTGCCGCTTCAGGATGTAGTCCCGGATCCCGCGGCGGCAGGTGGACCCGACGTCCACCGGGTTTCCCCGAAGCCACCGGGCGAACTCCTCGGCGACGGCGGCGAGGTCCCACCCGCCCTTTGCAAGGATCGCCCGGGCGACGCACTGTGACATTTCCGTGTCGTCCGTGACGCGGCCCGGGGGGAGATTCAGCCAGCCGCCACCCCGGATCCGTTCGTGGACGCCGTATTGCCTCCGGATGTCCTCCGGTTTCATGAACTCCGTCGTCGCGCCCAACGCGTCCCCCACGGCCAGCCCGAGGAGGGACGCCGTCGCCCGCCGGACGATGGCACCGGACCCGTGATCCCCGACCGGACGGGTGCTCAATACGACCTCACCGTCACTTCGAAGTCTCCCCCGATCACCAGCGACTCCTCCTCCCCGCGGGGCAGCACCCCGGGGAGGAGGTCCGAGCGGAAGAAGATCTTCGCCGCCGGGACGTCCGCCTCCAGCACGCGGCTGCCGAACTGCCACGCGTGCTCCGGCCGGGAGGAGAAGGAGTTGAGATTGTTCAGCCTCAGCACCGCGCGGTTCCCGACGGGAGCCTCCACGAACCGGTAATCCGCGAGGTTGCGGACCCCCCGGAACAGGATGAAGGAG
>JAGGAJ010000069.1 GCA_017889845.1 Deltaproteobacteria bacterium | reverse complement strand
GAACCGGTCGGGGTTGAAGTGGACGTTGTAGAAGTGCCAGATGACGATCGCCAGGGTGGCCAGCAGCGCCTCGTCGCTGTGCATCTCGTGCGCCACGTCGAGGGCGTACTTGGGCAGGAACCGGAGGACGTCCGTCTCGAACCACAGGAAAAGGCCGGAGCCGATCATGATGACGCAACCCCAGTACACCGCCCAGTAGTCGAACTTCTCTATGTAGCTGAAGCGCCCGAAGCGCGGCTTGTCGGGGGTCTTCCCGAGGAAGTGGCGGATGTTCTGGGCGATGTCCCTCGCGTCCTGGAGGCCGGGGATCAGGAGCCAGAAATCCCGCCGGCCGTCCCGCGTCAGAACGGTGTAGATGAGGTGGTGGACCATGAAATAGATCAGCATCCCCGCGCCGATGCGGTGGACGATGGTGGAGTTCTTGATGCCGCCCCAGAAGGCGATGATCCACCGGGAAAGGACGAATTCGGGGAACTTCAGCGGCATGCCGGTGACGATCAGGAGGATCACGGAGGTGAACATCACCATGTGCTGGAAGCGGAAGTTCCGGTTGAATCGCTGGAACATCTCCCCTTCCTCGTGGTGCTTCTCCTGCTTCCGGGCTTCCCTCGCGAGGCGGGCCGCCTCCCGGCGCTCCTTCGACGTCCGGGCGCGCAGCTCCCGCTCCATCTCCTCCTGCACGCGGCGCCGGATCCTGTCCCGCATCGCATCGGCCTCCCCGGGCGGCAGCCCGGCGAGCTGCTCGTTCACGGCCGCCTCGACTTCCCTGCCGACGGCTCCCTGGCTCACGTCCTTCCGGTCGTTCTCAGGCATTCTCGTCACTCCCCGATCTCGTTTTCATATATGCGTTTTCCCGGTCCGGCATCCGTCGAATCATCGCCACCGCCATCACTGCTCCCCGCGGAGGCGGCGCGTCCTGCCGTACATGTCGAGGAAGATGTGCACGATGAGGGCGAGCATGGTGCCGATGGTCAGCCACTTGAAGAACGTCGCCGTCCAGTAGATGATCCCCGAATCCTTCTTCTTGGCGTCCACGTGCATCTTCCCCACGGCGAAGTTGGCAGACGCCCCCGGGTGGCACTTCCCGCACGTCGCCGGGACGTTCTTCGGGTTCACCATGGAGAGCGGGTCGTCCGGGGGCCGGATGTCGTGGATCCCGTGGCAGGAGGAGCAGTTCGCCACGGTGCGGGAGCCGAACTGGCTCGCCACGCCGTGGAACGACTCCTTGTAGGTGGCCGCCGGCTCCACGTCGATGCCGAACTTGCTCATGATCGCGATGGAGGAATGGCACTTGGAGCACTGCTCGGAGACCTTCGTGGCGAACACCGAGGACTGGGGGTCGGTGTGCTTGAAGATCCGGTGCTCCCCGTGGCACCCCGGGCAGGACGGCACATCCCCGATCCCCTTCGCCAGCATCACGCCGTGGATGGAGGTCTTGTACTGCGCGTAGATCTCCATGTGGCAGCGGCCGCACGTCTCCGCAACGTGGAAGCGCGAGACCTTCGAGTCGGCGGTCTTCGCCTTGTTGATACCGTGGCTGCCGTGGCAGTCCTGGCACAGGGGGGCCTTCGGGTTCCCGCGGGCGATCGCCTGGCCGTGGGCGGAGTCGAAATAGGCGAGAACGTTGTCGGACTGGGGGGCGCCCTCCTTGTTCCCCTTGAAGTGGCAGTGGGTGCACGCCACCCGCTTGGGGCGCTCCCGGTGCGGGATCTCCGCCACGTCGAAGTGGCAGTCCGTGCACGCCTTCTTCTCGTGCACCGAACCCTTCAGCGAGTCCGCCGTGACGTACAGTTCCCGGATGTGGCCGTCCACCAGGAGTTTCCGGAACTCCGGCTTCCCGTGGCAGAGGGTGCACTTCTCCAGGGAGATCGCCGCGCCGGCCTCCCGGGCGGGTCCGGGAAGGAGTCCCGCCCCGAGAAAGAAGACGACGGCCGCGAGAAAGTACCTCCTCATAAAAGCCCTTCCTCTTTCAGTTTTTCGTATTCCAGCGGGTGCTCCCGCCGCAGCCACTCCGCCGAGACTTTCCCCGTGATCCACGAGGGGTTCATGGGGAAGACGGACGGGTGCAGGTGCACGTTGTACAGGTGCCAGAAGAAGAGAATCACGAAGGCGAGGAGCCCCTGGTACCCGTGGACGACCAGCGCCAGGTCCAGCACGAACTTCGGGAAGAGGCGCATGGAGAACTCCTCCGCCCAGAGCATGAAGCCCGTGATGGAGATGAGGACCGTCCCGACCGACGCGCCCCAGTACTGGAACTTCTCCTTGTACCCGTATTTCCCGAAGAGGGGGTACTCGGCGGCCGCCCCGATGTTGTACCGGAGGGACTGCAGGAAGTCGTCGATGTCCCTCCGTCCGATGATCAGGTCCTGGAACTCCCGCTTCCCCTCCCGGGAGAGGAGCATGTAGAACAGGTGGTGCGCGACGTTCGCCATCAGGAGGACCGCGGCGATCCGGTGGACGATCCCCCGGTTGTGGACCCCCCCCTCCAGGCGGATGATCGCCTGCGCCAGCGCGTTGTCGTGATACATCAGGGAGAACCCCGTAACCGCGAGGATCAGCAGCAGCACGGTCAGGACGAGGTGCTGCACCCGGAAGAGGAGCGACATCCGGATCACCTGCCCGGAGGCGAGATCGGCCCGGCTCATGGCTTCCCCTCCTTCCCGCTCTGCGCGCCTGCGCGCCTCCTCGTCCACCGGCCGTACAGCTCCAGCCCGACGTGGAGGACGAACAGGATCACCAGGGCGGAGATGAAGATGGTGTAGAACAACCGCACCGCGAACACCCCCATCGCCTTCTTCGGGGAGACCTCGACGTGCACCACCCCCTTCGCGAAGTTGGGGCTGGCGTTGGGGTGGCACTTGCCGCACGTTTTCTGCAGGTTGGCCCTGTTCACCGAGGAGGCGGGGTCGGAGGATGGCAGGATGTCGTGCACCCCGTGGCAGGAGGCGCAGTTGGCCGCCTTCGTCATCCCGTACTCCACGGCGATCCCGTGGAAGGTGTCCATGTAGGAGGAGAACCGCTTCTTCGGGAGGGCGTACCGGCTGGTGATCCCCTCCTTCTCGTGGCACCCGGAGCACGTCCTCGGGATGTTCCGGAGGTTCACCGGGGAGGACGGATCGCTGGCTCGGACGATCGTGTGTTCCCCGTGGCAGTCCGTGCACACCGGGGAGTCGGCGATTCCGCCGCGCATCCCCTTCCCGTGGACGCTCTTCTCGTACTGCTCGAGGATCCCGGCGTGGCATTTCCCGCACATCGTCGGGATGTTCTGCCGGTGGGTGGCGGACTTGGGCTCGTCCGCGGGGAGTATGCCGTGGTTCCCGTGGCAGTCGGAGCAGACCGCGCTCCCCGTGAGCCCCGCCTTCTTCGACGCCAGCCCGTGGACGCTCTGCTCGTACGCCGCGATGAGCTTCTGGTCCGGCAGGTGGTGGTAGCGGGCCTCGAGGGCGCGGTCCTTGTGGCACGCGAGGCACGTCGCCACGATGTTCAGACGGAACACGCGGGAGGCGGGGTCCTTCACCTTGCGGATGTCGTGCCGGCCGTGGCACCCGTCGCACCCCGGGACGCCCGAGGCCTCCTTCGTCCGCAGCTTCTTCCCGTGGGCGCTGCCGGCGTACGACTTCTCTGCGTCGCCGTGGCACTTGCTGCAGCTCACCTTCCCGAGCTTGTCGTGCGGGGCTTTCGCGTCCGCGTGGCAGGTGACGCAGGAGGTCCCCCCGTGCACGGACTGCCGGTACTCCTGGAGATCCACGTAGAGCGACAGCGTCTTCCCGTCGGGCAGGGACTTCTCGATCGTCTTGTCCCCGTGGCAGTCCATGCACTCGCCGACGCCGGGAGTGGCCGCCAGGGCGTTCCCGGCTGCGAAGAGCACCGCGGCGGCGATGACGGCCGCGGCCAGGTGGTGGCGTCTCATCCTGTTCATTCCTCCTCCGTGGCGATCCGGGTCACGTCGGGCGGCAGCGGCCTCCCGCTGCGCTCCAGCGCGTCGATCTCCTCGAGCTCGATGGCGTGCTCGTGCTCCATGTCGTGCCGGGAGAGCTTCCCGTCGATCCAGGTAAAGGACATGGGGGCGAAGTCGGGATTCATGAACACGTAGTAGAAATGCCAGACGACGATGGCCAGGGTGGCCAGGATCGCCTCGTAGTAGTGGACGATGGTGGCCACGTCCAGCCCCCACATGGGGATGTGCCGCAGCGCCTCGTCCTGGAACCAGAGGAGGAACCCGGTCACGGCCATGACGATCGTACCCCACACCAAGGCGAGGTACTCCGCCTTCTCCACGTAGCTGAAGCGGTCGAACTTCGGCTTGTGGTCCGCGAGCCCGAAGTAGTAGCGGAGCGTGCCGAGGATGTCCTCCACGTCCTTCCAGCGCGGCATCATGTGCCACATGTGGCCGCGCCCCCGCGGGGTGAAGAGGGCGTAGATGAGGTGGTAGAAGCTGGTGGCGACCATCAGGATGGCGGCGACGCGGTGCCCCCAGGCGCGCAACGCCACGTTGGCCTCGCCGGAGACCATCGGGATCGACCATTTGAACTTCAGCGCGAACCCGGTGATCACCAGGAGGATGAATGTCGTGAAGGTCAGGACGTGCTGGATCCGCTCGGAGCGGTTCAGCCGCTCGTAGCCGGGGTGCTCCCACTCCCGCCGCTTCCGGTAGACCTCCTGCATCTTCCGGAAGTAGTCCAGGCCGTTGTGGGCGAGCATCCCGCCGATCACCACCACGATCAGCCAGATGTAGATCCGCTCCACCCAGTACTTCACCACCCCGCCCGTGCCGCCGGCGCCGACGTGGATGTTCCCGCTGGCGAAGTTCGCCGTGGCCCCGGGGTGGCACTTCCCGCAGGTGACCGGCAGGTTGTTCGGGTGGATCGTGGAGCGGGGGTCCGACGACTTGAAGATCTCGTGGACGCCGTGGCAGGAGGAGCAGTTCGCCACGGTCTTGTCCCCCAGGCGGGCCGAGAGGCCGTGGAAGCTCTGCTCGTACCCCTTGACCTTGTCCACCGACACGCCGTACCGGGCGGCCAGCTTCTCCGCCGCGTGGCAGGACGCGCACGTCCTCTCCGACACGGCGGCGAAGGAGACCTGGGAGCCCGGGTCGGCTGCCTGGCGGATGTCATGCTCCCCGTGGCAGTCCGCGCAGTTGGGGGCGTCCGGGAGCCCCCGCTGGAGGGCCGCGCCGTGCACGCTCTCCCGGTAGATGGTGAAGACGCCGTAGTGGCATTTCCCGCAGGTGGCCGGAAGGTTCTTCTTGTTGATGGAGGAGGCGGGATCGGAGCGGTCCCGCATGTCGTGGGCCCCGTGGCAGTCCGCGCAGTTGGCGGACTTGTTCAGCCCCTTCTCGACGATGGCGATGTTGTGGATCGACTTGTCGTACATCCGGGTCGCGCCCGGGATGCCCACGTTCCGCTGCGCGAGGACGTCCTGGTTCGCGTGGCACCGCCCGCAGGTGGCCGCGATGTTCCGGTAGTAGACCGGGGAGGTGGAGAGGGTGTGCTTCGGGACCTCGTGGGCGCCGTGGCAATCCACGCAGCCGGGGCCGTTGACCACCGGCTTCCGGTCGAGGGTGACCGCGTGGCGGCTCTTCGCGTACGCCGCCGACACCTCGGAGTGGCAGCCGGTGCAGTCCACCTTCTTCAGGCGTGCCGTGTGCGGAAGGTCCTTGATGTCCCCGTGGCAGTCGGTGCAGGAGAGGTCGGTGTGGACGGAGGCCTTGTACCGCGCGGCGTCCACGTGGAGGGACATGCCGGGGAACTTCCCGAAGGGGACCGGGGCCGCCTTCGGTCCCCCGGGGCTCACGTTGGATGCCTTCTCCCCGGGCGACCACGAAAGGATGCCGGAGTCTCCGTGGCAGTCGAGGCACTGACCGTTGTCCAGCGCCCGGGCGGGAGCCGCCGCAAGGAGGGTGAAGACCAGGAAGACCGACGAACCGACGAGTCCGTACATGCACCTGCGCGGAATAGACATCGTGTCCCACCCCTTGTTTTCGCTGGTTCCGGTCGCAGAATCGGGGGAGTTGCCCGGCTTGTTGTCGACTGTATACATACAGTGAAACCTCCGGGGGAATCAAGCAAAAAATGAACTGCCGGATCCCCCTCTCCGCGGGGTTCCCGGGGCGTATCATGGATAAAGAAGGTGCGAGGGGAGTCCGTCCGGAAGCGAATATTCGCGAAAATGGATGTGATCTCCGGCGCCCCCCGGCATCCTGCGGAAGCACAAAGCGGACCCGGCGTTTTATTCGTCGAAAACACCCTTTCCCGGAAGGGGTTGGCAGGAAACGAAAAATTCCGGCGCTTTTTCTTGACAGCCCCCGGACCGCACAATATCTTGTATGCGTACTTCGAAGGGACCACAACATAGGCTATCCGGTTGAACCGAACCCCCTAGCCAGCTTGGAGCCAGCCAAATGGACCTGAACGTCCCCGCACCTTCCCCCGCACCTGTCTCCCCGGCCTCGCAGGAAAGCCGCGCGCGCGGCGGGGGGAAGGGTCTCCCGGACCATCCGCCCAAGGCGTGGGCGGGGGCGATGCGGGAGAAATACGGCGCCATGCCGGTATCGGACAACGCCCGGACCGTCCTCGAGCGCCGGTACCTGAGGAAGGGGATGAAGGGCGACCCCCTGGAGACCCCGGAGGAGATGGTCGCGCGCGTGGCGTACAACATCGCCCTGGCGGAGGGGCTCTATTACGGCGCGCTCCCCGAGGTGGTGCTCCGCTGGGCGGAGACGTACTACGCCCTCATGCTGCGCCTGGATTTCCTCCCGAACTCCCCCACCCTGATGAACGCCGGACGGGAACTGCAGCAGCTGTCGGCGTGCTTCGTCCTCCCCGTGGACGACTCGATGGAGTCCATCTTCGAGGCGGTGAAGAACACCGCCCTGATCCACAAAAGCGGCGGCGGCACCGGCTTCTCCTTCTCCCGGCTGCGCCCCCACGCCGACGTCGTGCGATCCACCAAGGGGATCTCCTCCGGGCCGATCTCCTTCATGACGGTCTTCGACGCCGCCACCGAGACGATCAAGCAGGGCGGCACGCGCCGGGGCGCAAACATGGGGATCCTGCGGGTCGACCACCCCGACATCCTCGACTTCATCACCTGCAAGGCCCAGACGAACCGGCTGAACAACTTCAACATCTCCGTCGCCCTGACCGAGGAGTTCACGAAGGCGGTGGAGGCCGACGAGGAGTACAGCCTCGTGAACCCCCACTCCCGGGAGGTCACGGCGCGCCTCAAGGCCCGGGATGTTTTCGAGCGGATCGTGGACTCCTCCTGGCGGAACGGCGAGCCGGGCATCATCTTCATCGACCGGATCAACCGGGACAACCCCACGCCCCGGATCGGCGCAATCGAGAGCACGAATCCGTGCGGGGAGCAGCCTCTGCTGCCATACGAATCGTGCAACCTGGGCTCCATCAACCTGGCGAACGCGATCTCCGAGGAGGGCGGCCACGCCCGGATCGACTACGAGAAGCTCCGGGCCGTCGTGCACACCTCCGTCCGGTTCCTCGACAACGTGATCGACATGAACAACTACCCCCTCAACGAGATCCGCCAGATGACGATGGGGAACCGCAAGGTCGGGCTGGGCGTGATGGGGTTCGCGGACATGCTGATCCGCCTCGGGATCCCGTACGACTCGGACGAGGCGCTGGCGGTGGGCCAGGAAGTGATGTGCTACGTACAGGAGGAGTCGGCGGCGGCCTCGTGCAACCTCGCCCGCGAACGGGGCTCCTTCCCCAACTACGAGGTCAGCGTCTTCCCCGAGCGGGGCGGGGTGCCCCGGCGGAACGCCACCACGACGACCATCGCCCCCACCGGGACGATCAGCATCATCGCCGGCGTCTCCAGCGGCATCGAGCCGATCTTCGCGCTCTCCTTCATCCGCAACGTGATGGACAACGACCACCTCGTGGAGGCGCACCCCCTCTTCGACGCGGAGATGCGCAGGCGGGGGCTCTACTCCGCGGAACTCATGAAGGAGATCTCGAAGAAGGGGTCCCTCCGGCACGTCGTGGGGATCCCCGAAGACGTGGAACGGGTCTACGTCACGGCCCACGACATCTCCCCCGAGGCGCACCTGCGGATGCAGGCGGCGTTCCAGAAGTTCACGGACAACGCCGTCTCCAAGACGGTGAACTTCCCGGCGGAGGCGACGCGGGAGGACATCCGCAAGGTCTTCGTCCTCGCCTACCGCCTCGGGTGCAAGGGTGTCACGGTCTACCGGGACAAGAGCCGGGAGGAGCAGGTCCTGAACATCGGGGAGGTGAACCGGAAGGAGGGGCCCGGCCCCGCGGCCGCCCCGCCCGAGCCGTCGCCGTTCGTCTCCCCGCGCCCGCGCCCGGACACCCTGATCGGCGTGACGAAGGAGATCAAGACCAGCTGCGGGAAGCTGTACGTGACGATCAACCGCGACGAGAAGGGGATCTTCGAGGTCTTCAACCAGATGGGGAAGGCGGGCGGATGCGCCGCGTCCCAGTCGGAGGCGATCGGGAGGCTGGTTTCCCTCGCCCTGCGCTCCGGCGTCCAGCCCGAGAACATCATCAAGCAGCTCAAGGGGATCTCGTGCCACCTTCCCTCCTGGGGCGGCAACGGGGGGAAGATCCTCTCGTGCGCGGACGCCGTGTCGAAGGCCATCGAGTGGTACCTGGAGAACTTCGAGGCCATGTTCCCCGGCGTCCCGAAGCCCGGCGCGGTGGCTTACGAGAAGACGGCGGCGAAGCGGGCGACCCTCCCCGGCGACGAGGAGGAGATCGCCCGGGGCGCGTGCCCCGACTGCGGCAGCCAGGTCGAGCGGCAGGAGGGGTGCCTGAAGTGCCGCTCCTGCGGCTTCTCGGAGTGCTAGCCCGACCCGGGTTCACCTTTCAGGGGGACATTCTTGATCGGTTGGGGGACGAAGGGAAAGAGTGTCCCCCGCCAGCACCGAGAGGACGGGGATGAGTCTTCCCCGCCAGCACGCCCCTTTCGTTACGTTCGAAGGGGTTGAAGGCTCCGGGAAGACCACCCAGATCCGGCACCTGTCGTCGGACCTCGCCGCGAAGGGCGTTCCCCACCTCGTCACCCGCGAGCCCGGCGGGACCCCGCTGGCCGACGAGATCCGCAACCTCCTCCTCTCCCCCCGCGAGGAGGAGGTGTCCCCCGAAACAGAACTGCTCCTGTACGAGGCGGCCCGGGCCCAGCACGTGCGCGCCTTCATCCTCCCCGCCCTCTCCGCCGGACGGGCGGTGCTGTGCGACCGGTTCTGCGACGCCACCCTGGCGTACCA
>JAGGAJ010000068.1 GCA_017889845.1 Deltaproteobacteria bacterium | reverse complement strand
CCTTCCCGAGAGGAGCGCGAGCGCCTGGGCGGTCGCCTTCAGGCCGATCGCCCCGCGGGGGGAGGCGCCCAGGCGGACGGCGGCGTGCCGTCGCGTCGCTGCGGCGATCCGCTGGATGTAATCCAGAATGGAGTCCCGCACGGTCACCCCGTCCACCGTCTCCCGGAGGGCGCGCACCTGCTCCGGGGAGAGGACGGGCGGGATCCCGTCCCGCACCGTGAGGAGGTTGTTCTCCCGGAGGAGGACGAGTTCCGATTCCCGGTCGGGGTAGTCCAGCCGGATGCGGAGATTGAACCGGTCGAGTTGCGATTCGGGGAGGGGGTAGGTGCCGTGCTGCTCGTGGGGGTTCTGCGTGGCGATCACGAGGAACGGTTCGGGGAGCGGATAGGTCCTGTTGTCCACCGTCACCTGGCGCTCGCTCATCGCCTCGAGGAGGGCGCTCTGGGCGCGGGGGTTGCTGCGGTTGATCTCGTCGGCGAGAACGATGTTCGCGAACAGCGGGCCGGGGGAAAAGACGAAGGATTTCCGTTCCGCGTCGAGGATGTGCACCCCCAGGATGTCCTGGGGGAGGAGGTCGCTCGTGAACTGGATGCGGCGGAAGGTCCCGGAGATCCCCGCGGAGAGGGCCCGTGCGAGGGTGGTCTTCCCTGTACCGGGGACATCCTCCAGCAGGATGTGGCCCCCCGCGAGGAACGAGGCGAGGGCGAGGTCCACCGCGTCCTTTTTCCCGAGCAGGACGCCTTCCACGTTTTCCCGGAACCGGGTGAGGAGGCCGATGAGCGGGGTGCGGTCCATGAAGATCATTATCGCCCGACAGGCCGTGGTTCTTTGACAAAAATCGGGAATGGTATTTGAATGGAACCCGGCAATCCGTTCCGGGAGGCGGGATGCCGGGCGTCCGCGGGCGTTGGGATCGGCCGTTGAAAGAGGTGGATGAGGGGGAACTGTTCCGCGCCGCCTTCCCGGGGGACGGGGAGCCGATGCGGCGCATCGCCCGGAGGGAAGGCGCGTACGACGCGGATCGGGAACTCCGGTGGGAGTCCGTGCTGGAGCTGGCCCGGAGGGCTTTGTCCGCGCCGGTTTCCCGCCCGGAGCCGTTCCGCTGTGCGGCGGAGGTGTTCGAGGGGTACCGGCACCGGTTCGCATCGGTGCCGGTAGAGGTGTTCCTCGCCGTGCTCCTGGACGTCAAGCACCGTCCCGTGCGGGAGGAACGCGTGTCGGTCGGAGTCCTGGACGCCAGCCTCATCCACCCCCGCGAGGTGTTCGCCGCGGCGGTCCGGGAACGCGCCGCGGCGGTGATCCTCCTCCACAACCACCCGAGCGGCGATCCCGAGCCCAGCCCGGAGGACCGCGAAGTGACCCGCCGGCTCCGGAATGCGGGCGGGATCCTCGGCATCCCCGTGCTCGACCACGTGATCGTGGGGGACGGGGCGTATTTCAGTTTCCGGGAGGAGGCCGGCTGGTGATGTTCGGGATCCTGCGTTCCCTGGCCATCCTGACCCTGACCGCGGGGTGTTCCCTGGCGACCCTGGTGGCCGCGGTGGTTTTTCGTGGCTCGGCGCCCGAGCGGGTGATGGGGTGGTGGGGGCGCGCCTTCGTGCGCCTGGGGGGATTCCGGGTACGGGTGGAGGGGATGGAGGAACTCCCGCCGGGTGGCGCGGTGCTGGTGGCCAACCACCAGAGCGTGGTGGACATCCCGCTGCTGCTGTCCGCCTTCCGGCGGCCGGTGAAATTCCTCGCCAAGCGGGAACTGGGGGAAATCCCCCTGTTCGGAAAGGCGATGGCGGCGGCGGGGAACCTGTTCGTCGACCGGGAGGACCCGCGGGATTCGGTCATTATGCTCAGGGACGCGGGCGCCCGCGTGCGCGGCGGAACGCTCCTCGTCGTCTTCCCCGAGGGGACCCGAAGCACGGACGGATCGATCGGGGAGTTCAAGCCGGGTGCGTTCTATCTCGCCCAGAGATCCGGGGCGCCGGTGGTCCCGGTCTACCTCGACGGCGGGAACCGGGCGCTGCCGAAAGGAACTTTCCGTTTCCGCCCGGCGGATCTCCTGGTGCGGGTACTCCCCCCCCTCACCGGGGAGGAAGGGGCGGGCGGCGCCAAGGAACGGATCGCCGCGTCCGTGCGGGACCGCATCGTGCTGGAGCGAAACCGGTCAGCAGGGGGGGGCACTCCTTTCCAGCATCCCGGGGGTGAGCCAGGAGCGCCTCCCTCCGGCAACAACAGGGAAGGAGTATCCTCCGCCAGATGACGCTGCGGGTAGTGCCGATGGGGGGGTTGGGCGAGATCGGCCTGAACTCCATGCTCTTCGACGACGGCGATTCCGCGCTCCTCGTCGACGCGGGCCTGATGTTCCCCGACGACACGATGCTGGGGATCGATTACGTCGTGCCCGATTACTCCGCCCTCCGCGAGAACGCCTGCCGCCTGCGGGCTCTCCTGCTCACCCACGGCCACGAGGACCACATCGGCGCGGTCCCCTTCCTGCTGAAGGAGGTGGACATCCCGGTGTACGGCACCCGCCTGACGCTGGGGCTGCTGCGCCACCGCCTTGCGGAGCACGGCATGGAGGGGCGGGTCCGCCTGTTCCCGATCGCACGGGACGCGCGGTTCCGGCTGGGCGGCTTCGAGGTGGAGGCCTTCCCGGTATGCCACAGCATCCCCGACGCGGTGGGGTACGTGCTGCGGTGCCGGGACGGCGTGTTCGTCCACACGGGCGATTTCAAGATCGACCCGTTCCCGCTGGACGGCGTCCCCACCGCTCTCGACCGGCTGCGGGCCATCGCCCGGGACGAGAGGGTCGACGCCCTCTTCTCCGACTCCACGAACGTGGAGCACGAAGGGGTGAGTCCCCCGGAGCGGTTCGTCGGGGAGGCGCTCTCGGAGATCTTCTCGCAGGCGACGGGGCGGGTCATCGTCGCCATGTTCTCCTCCAACATCCACCGGATCCAGGAGGCGCTGCGGGCCGCCGCCCGCTGCGGCCGTCGCGTGGCGTTGTGCGGGAAGAGCATGGTGCGCAACGTGGGGACGGCGATCGAACTGGGGTACATGACCCTCCCTCAACCGGGGATCCTCATCCCGGTGGAGGAGACGGCGGATCTTCCGGACCGGACCGTCTCTGTCCTGACCACGGGGAGCCAGGGGGAGCCCCGCTCCGCGCTGACCCTGATGGCCCTGGGGGAGCACAAGCACGTGAAGATCCGGGAGGGGGACACGGCGGTCCTCTCCTCGAAGTTCATCCCCGGGAACGAGCGGGCCATCGCCAGCGTGATCAACCGGCTTTTCCTCGCGGGGGCGGACGTCCTGTATGAGAAGATATCCGAGGTCCACGTCTCGGGGCACGGGAGCCGGGACGAACTCCGGGAGATGATCCGTGCCGTCCGGCCGCGGCACTTCGTACCCGTGCACGGGGAGCCCCGGCTCCTGGTCCGGCACCGGAAGCTGGCCGAGGCGTTGGGCGTGCCCGTCGCGGCGGTCGCGCTGAACGGCGACGTGATGGAATTCCGCGGGGGGGCGATGTCCCGCGCGGGGAGGGTGGAGGTGGGGAGGCGTTTCGTGGACGGCAAGGGGGTCGGGGATGTGGAGAGCCTGGTGCTCAAGGACCGGTTCCACCTCTCCCAGGTCGGGATGGTCATGGTGGTGGTGGCCCTCTCCTCGACCACGGGCGAACTCCTGTACGGCCCCGACATCGTCACCCGGGGCGTCGTGACCGAGAGCGGGGACGAAGGCCTGGCCGCGGGTGCGCGGGAGGAGGTCCTCCTGGCCCTCGGGGAGGCCGGCGCGGGTGCGCGGACCGACCCCGCGGAGATGCAGACCGACATCCGCCGGGCGCTGCGCCGGTACTTCAACCGGCGGCTCGAGCGCAAGCCCATGATCGTGCCCGTGCTGCTGGAGCTGTGACGGTGACCGACCTGGCGAGGATCAAGCGGGACGCCCTGGCGATCCTGTTCCTCACGGCGGGCATCTTCCTCACCGTCGCGCTGGTTTCCTTCCACCAGATGGACCCGTCCCTCTCCGCGTGGAGTTCGTCGGGCGCGGAGGTCCGCAACTGGGGGGGCACCGTAGGCGCGGTCGTGTCCGACCTCCTCCTGCAGTTGTTCGGCATCGGCGCCCTCGGCCTCCCCGTCCTCTGCCTCCTCCTGGCCTACTGGACCTTCCGCGGGGAGGGGATCCTCGGGAAGTGGGGTCGCGCTGCGGGGGGCCTGCTCGCGGTGTGCTCCCTGCTGGGGATCCTCAGCTTCTTCGCCGGGCACGTGTCGGTGCTGGGGCAGGACGTGTTCCTCCCGGGGATCGTGGGGGACCTCCTCGGGAAACATTTCCTCGGGAGGCTGCTCAGCTCGGTGGGGGGGGTGCTCGCACTCGCCGCCCTCCTGTTGTTTTCCCTGATGCTGGTCACGGGGCTCCCCCTGAGCGGGCTTCCGGGCCTGGTGCGCCGGGAGAAGTCGGCCGAGAAGGTGCGGGCCATGGTCAAGGAGAAGCTCGCCCCGCGGGAGGCGTGGGAGGAGGAGGCGGAGACCCCGCCGCCCCGGGAGCCCGTCCCGCCGCGCATCGTTCCCTCCAGGCCGGTGGCGGAGGAGGCGTCGCCGCCGCGACCGGCCGGAAAGGCGTTCGTCCTCCCCCTGCTGGATCTTCTCGAGCCGGTCCCGGCCGGGGAAGAGGGAGTGGACGAGGCGACGCTGCAGGAGAACGCCCAGGCGCTCCTGTCGAAGCTCGCCGAGCACGGCATCGAAGGAATCATCACCGAGATCCGCACCGGCCCGCTCGTGACGATGTATGAATTCCGGCCGGCGCCCGGCATCAAGGCGAACCGGGTTTCCGCGATGGCGGACGACCTCGCCCTGGCGATGCGGTGCGAGTCGGTGCGCGTCGTCCCCAACATCCCCGGGAAGGGCGTCATGGGGTTCGAGATCCCCAACGCCCGGAGGGCGTCGATCGTCCTCCGGGAGCTCCTCGGTTGCCCGGCGTACGCCTCCGCAAGTACGACCCTCGCCCTCGCGATGGGGAAGGACATCTTCGGGGAACCGGTCGTGCGGGACCTGGGGAAGATGCCCCACCTACTGATCGCCGGCGCCACCGGATCGGGAAAGAGCGTGGCGCTCCACACGATGGTCCTGTCGATCCTGTTCCGCGCGACCCCGGACGAAGTGCGGATGATCCTCGTCGACCCGAAGATGCTGGAGCTGTCCCTCTACGAGGGGATCCCGCACCTGTACCACCCCGTAGTCACCCAGCCGCGCGACGCGGCGCAGGTGCTCAAGTGGGCGGTGGGGGAGATGCGGGGCCGGTACCAGCTGATGATGGAGAACGGCGTCCGGCACATCGACGCCTTCAACCAGTTCGTCGAGAAGCGCCAGCGCGCCGGGAAATCCCGGGCCGGAGCGGAAACCGACGATCTTTCGAAATTGCCGTACATCGTCATCGTCATCGACGAGCTGGCGGACCTGATGATGACCACCGCATCCCGGCGGGAGGTCGAGGACTCCATCACCCAGCTTACCCAGATGGCGCGTGCCGCGGGCATCCACCTGATCTTCGCCACCCAGCGCCCCTCCGTGGACGTGCTGACCGGCGTCATCAAGGCGAACTTCCCCTCCCGCGTGTCCTTCAAGGTGACCTCCCAGTTCGACTCCCGTACCATCCTCGACCAGTCCGGAGCGGAGACGCTGCTGGGCTTCGGCGACATGCTCTTCCTCCAGCCTGGCGTCGGGGGGGTCCTCCGGCTCCACGGCCCGTACGTCGGCGAGGGGGAGATCCAGCGGGTGGCCGAACACCTTCGTGCGCAGGGGCCGCCCGCATACGACTCCGCCATCACCGCCCCGCCCTCCTCCGAGGAGCCCGACCCCTCGCGGGACGAGAAATTCGACGCCGCGGTCGAGGAGGTCGTCCGCGCGGGCCGGGCGTCCGTCTCGTTTCTCCAGCGTCGTCTCCAGATCGGGTTCAACCGCGCGGCGCGGATCGTCGAGGAGATGGAGCGCCAGGGGATCGTCGGCCCCGCGGAGGGCGGAAAGCAGCGCGAGGTCTACGTCACGCGGAAAGAGGGGTGAGTCCCAGGATGGTCACGGTACAGCTCGGGATCGTGCGCGGGATCCTTCTCGCCGCCGTATTGCTGCTGCCCGTGCGGGCCGGGGCGGAGGACGGGGAGGCCCTGCTGAAGAGGATCGGGCAGCGGTACGCGGGGGCGAAGACGCTCTCGGCGAATTTCCGGCAGGAAGTGCCGCTGCAGAACCTGGGGATCGTCCGGAAGGCGTCCGGCAAGGTGTACCTGGGACGCCCCATGAAGATGCGGTGGGACTACAAGTCCGCCGAGGCGCAAATGTTCCTCGCCGACGGAAACCATTTCTACTTCCGTCCGCCCGACTCCCCGCAGGTGATCCGGCGGAAGGCGGACGAGAAGTCGCTCGGGGGGAAGATCCCGCTGCTGCTCCTGTTCGGCAATGGGCAGATCGAGGAGATGTTCCGGGTGGAGAGCGCTGCGCCGCGCGGCGGCGGGGAGGAGACGGTCCTTCGCCTCGTGCCGCGGGGCGAGGGCGCCCCCGAGATCCGGCGCGTCGATCTGGTCGTGGGGACGGCCGACGCCATCATCCGGGAGGTCCACCTGTACGACCGCCTCGGGGGGGAAAACCACCTGTACCTCAGCGAGGTGGCTCTCGACCCCGTCCTCCCCGCCGACCTGTTCCGGTTCCGGAAGCCCCCCGGCGTAGCGGTGGTGGACGGGTGACGCGGGGGGCGACGGTACGCATCCACACCCTGGGGTGCGGAAAGAACGCCGTGGACGCCGAGGTGATGGCGGGCATCCTCGCCGACGAGGGGTACTCGCTCGTCCCCTCCGGTCGCGCGGACGTCGCGATCCTGAACACCTGCGGGTTCATCCGGGCCGCGAAAGAGGAGTCGATCGGGGAGATCCTGTCCCTCGCAAGGGAGAGAAAGCGGGGGCGGATCCGTCGCCTCGTGCTGGCCGGGTGCATGACGCGCCGGTACCGGGAAGAGCTCCCGGATCTCCTCCCCGAAGTCGACCTGTTCCTCGGCCCCGGCGACATCCCCGACCTGCCGGGCCTCCTCCGGAAGATGCTGGGGGAGGGGGACGCGCCGGCAACGGTGCCCCGGTCCCGCGTCGGGGAGGGGGCGCTGCCGGACGCAGCGTACGGGCGCCGCCTGCCGGACACCTCCGCTGGTTGTGCCTTCCTCAAGATCCTCGAGGGGTGCGACAACCGGTGCGCCTATTGCGCCATCCCCGCGATCCGGGGTCCCCTCCGGAGCCGGGACCGGGATTCCCTCCTCGCCGAGACCCGCCTGCTGGTCCGCCGCGGGGCGAAGGAGATCAACCTGATCGGGCAGGACATCACGGCGTACGGAACGGACCGCGGGGAAAAGGACGGGCTGGTAACCCTCGTGCGGGCGCTGTGCACCGTGCGCGGCGTTCGCTGGATCCGGCTGCTGTACCTGTACCCGGGCCGCGTCGGCGACGGGATCGCAGACCTCCTCCTTTCCGAGGAGAAGGTGTGCCGCTACCTCGACGTTCCCGTCCAGCACATCGACCCCGGGATCCTCAAGGCGATGGGGCGGAGGTACGGACCTTCGGATGTGTACGGGATGCTGGAGCGCCTGCGGGCGCGCGTGCCGGGGCTCACCCTGCGCACCTCCCTGATCGCGGGGTTCCCCGGGGAGACGCGGGCGGCCTTCGACCGGCTTCTGCGGTTCGTCCACGAGGCGCGTTGGGATTACCTCGGGGTCTTCCCCTACTCGCGCGAGGAGGGGACGCGCGCGCACGGCATGCCCTCCCAGGTGCCGGAGCGGGTGAAGGAGGAGAGGGCGAGGCGCATCCGCGACGCCCAGGCGGACATCCTGTCCGCGCGGAACGCGGCGAGGAAGGGGGAAACCGTCGAGATCCTGGTGGAGCGGACGTCCGGCGGGGGCCGTGCCGCGGGGCGCCACCGGGGCCAGGCTCCGGAGGTGGACGGCTCCGTCCTCCTCTCCGGGTTCCACGGGAAGCCCGGGGAGATCCTCCGCGCGCGGATTACCGGGGCGCGGGAGTGGGACCTGCGCGCGACCTGCACGGGACGCGGGTCAAGTACCGAAAGCGATTGACACCCGGCCGTCCCCGGGTATACTAATGCAATTTTATTTCCGGGCAGAGGCGGAACCTGTCATGAAGACGATCAAGGACATGCTGGTGAAGATGCGGGAGGAACTGGTCCAGGAGATCGGGCGCCGCTCGAAGGCCACCACCGAGGTGGGGGCGCAGGACATCGGCGACATCCTCGATTCCGTTTCCGAGGAGCGGACGCGCGAGCTGGACATGATCCTGACCGACCGCGAGAAGCGGAAGCTGCACCAGATCGACGACGCGCTCGACCGGATCGAGGATGGCATCTACGGCCAGTGCGACGAGTGCGGAGTGAAGATCCCAAGGGCGCGCCTGAAGGTGCTGCCATTCGCCAAGTTCTGCGTGGAGTGCCAGGAGAAGAACGAACGGGAGGAGAAGTACACCCGCGAGGAGCCCGAGGAGGGGATCAAGAAGGTCCCGATGGGAGAAGCCGAGGAGTAGCTCCGGCTACCCTTCCGCCTCCCGGGCGGCCCTGCGGAACGACTCCACCGCCCGGTTGTGTTCCTGGAGGGTCCGGGAGAAGGCGTGGGACCCGTCGTTCCGCGACACGAAGTAGAGGTAGTCGACGTCCGCCGGGGTCAGGGCCGCCACGAGGGCGGGCATCCCCGGGTTCGCGATGGGCCCGGGAGGAAGTCCCAGGGTGGTGTAGGTATTGTAGGGACCGGGCGTCCGCAGGTCCTTCCGCGTCACCGTCCCGTCGAACCGCTTGACCCCGTAGATCACCGTAGGGTCCATCTGCAGGGGCATGCCAAGCGACAGGCGCCGCCGTATGACCGCCGACACGAGCGGCTTCTCCGCGTCGATCCCCGTTTCCTTCTCGATGATCGAGGCGATCGTCACCACCTGTTGCAGCGAGAACCCCGACGCCTTCACCTTCCGCTCCATCTCCGGAGTGAACCTCTTCCGGAACATCCGTACCATCTCCTCCAGGATCTCCTCCGGGGTGACGGGCTTCACGAGGGTGTACGTTTCCGGGAAAAGGTATCCCTCGGCGCTGTTGCCGGGGATCCCGAGCCGCTCCAGTTCGGCAGGGGAGGTGGCGGCCGCCAGGAATGCTTCCGGCTCCGCCAGGGAATGCTCCTTGAGCAGCAAGGCGACGTCGTAGAGGTTCGCCCCCGGCGGGACCGTGACCTTGTAGGTCACGACATCCCCGTGGAAGACCTTCTGCCACACTTCGAAGGTCGAGGGAGGCCGGGAGAAGGTGTACTCGCCGTAGTGGAG
>JAGGAJ010000067.1 GCA_017889845.1 Deltaproteobacteria bacterium | reverse complement strand
GCGATCCGGGTGCTGGTCTTCGTCCTGTACATCGCGGGGATCACCCTGATGAAGGATATCCGGCGGGTATTCCAGTACCACGGGGCGGAGCACAAGGTGATCAACGCGTACGAGGGGAAGGCCGCGCTGACGCCGGAATCGGTGGGGGAATATTCCCGCCTGCATCCCCGGTGCGGCACGAGCTTCCTTCTTTTCGTCATGGTGATCAGCATTCTCGTCTTCTCCCTCATCCCCAGGGAGAGTTCCCTCCTGGCGAAGGCGCTGCTCCGGATCCCCCTCATCCCGGCCATCGCGGGGATTTCGTACGAGGTCCTGCGGCTTTCGGCCCGGAGGATGGGGTCCCCCCTGTTCCGGGTCCTGGTCGCGCCGGGCCTGTGGCTCCAGCGCCTGACCACCCGCGAACCGGACCCGTCCCAGATCGAGGTGGCCATCGAATCCTTCCGGCGCGTGTCGGGGACGCCGGTCGCGGAGGCCGCCCTTGTGGGATAAGCTCGAAGCGGCGGCGGCCCGGCTCCCGGATCTCGAGCGGCTCCTGTCGGACCCGTCGGTGACGGGGAACCCGCGGGAGATGCAGCGGATCGGCAGGGAGATCGCCGAACTGCGCCCCGTGTCCGAGGCGCACGCGCGATACCGGAGGATCGAGCGGGAGCTCGGAGAGAACCGCGCCTTGCTGGACACGGAGACGGACCCGGAGATGAAGGCGATGGCCCGGGAGGAGATCTCCCGCCTCTCGGATGAGCTGGAGCGCCTGGAGAGGGAAGTCCGTCTTCTCCTCATACCGAAGGATCCCAACGACGACAAGAACATCCTCATCGAGATCCGCGCCGGGGCCGGCGGGGAGGAGGCGTCCCTCTTCGCCACGGAGCTGTTCCGCGCCTACTCGATGTACGCGGACGGCAAGGGGTGGAAGGCCGAGGTCCTCTCGCGCAGCGAGACGGGGCTGGGGGGGACCAAGGAAGTGATCGCCATGATCGAGGGGAAGGGCGCGTACAGCCGCCTCAAGTTCGAAAGCGGGGTTCACCGGGTGCAGCGCGTGCCCGCGACGGAGGCGGGGGGGAGGATCCACACCTCCACGGTGACGGTGGCCGTGATGCCCGAGGCGGAGGAGGTGGACGTACAGATCAATCCCGATGATCTGCGGATCGACGTGTTCCGCTCCTCCGGGCCGGGGGGGCAGAGCGTCAACACCACCGACTCCGCGGTCCGGATCACCCACGTCCCCACGGGGCTGGTGGTGCAGTGCCAGGACGAGAAGTCGCAGCTGAAGAACAAGTCGAAGGCGCTGAAGATCCTGCGCTCCCGCATCTACGACGCGGAGATCGAGAAGCGCCGCTCCGAGCGCGCCGACCTGCGCCGCTCCCAGGTGGGCACGGGAGACCGGAGCGAGCGGATCCGGACGTACAACTTCCCGCAGAACCGCGTGACGGACCACCGCATCGGGCTGACGGTGCACCAGCTCGCCGCCGTCCTTTCCGGCGGCTTCGACCCCTTCATCGACGCCCTGACGGCGCAGGCCCAGGTCGAGGCGCTCCAGAAAACCGGCTAAGTGCTCCTCTCGGAACTGCTCGCGCTGTGCCGCCGGCAGATGGCGGCGGTTCCGGACGCCGCTCCCGGGGAGGCGGAGATCCTGGTTTCCGCGGTCACCGGCGTCCCGCGGGGCCGACTGTTCCTCTCGATGGACGCGGAGGCGGTGGGTGCGCCGGACCGGCTCCTCCGCCTAGTCACGCGGCGCGCCGCGGGAGAACCGCTCCAGTACGTCCTCGGCGCGTGGGATTTCTTCGGGAGGGAATTCCTCCTCTCACCCGAGACCCTCATCCCGCGGCCGGAGACCGAGGGGCTCGTGGAGCGGGCCCTGGCGGTCCTTCGCCGGAAAGGGGCGGAGCCGTCCCTCTCACTGGACGCAGGGACCGGAAGCGGGGCCATCGCGGTGACCCTCGCCGCCGAGCTCCCGTCCGCCCGCCTGGTGGCGACCGACATCTCGCCGGGAGCGTTGCGCACGGCCCGGAAGAACGCAAGGCGCCACGGCGTCGCGGACAGGGTCCTGTTCGCCTGCTGCGACGCGGATTCCGCCTTGAAATGCGGGGGTCGATTTGATGTAGTGGTCTCCAACCCCCCGTACGTCGCCGATGGGGAGTGGGGATCCCTGCCCGCCGGGGTGCGCGAGCACGAACCTCCCAGGGCGCTGCTTGCGGGGCCCGACGGGCTGTCCGTCCTGCGGCGCCTCGTCGCCGGAGCGGGGGCGCTCCTGTCTCCGGGCGGGGAGCTGTGGTGCGAGATCGGCGCGGGCCAGGGAGCGGCGGTTGCAGCCCTCCCGGGGGGATCGTTGCGATTCCTGGGGATCTTCCGGGACCTCGCGGGGCGGGACCGGTACGCGGGGTGGGCGAACCCGCTGTAAGGAGCGTGCAGTCTGGAAATCTTCGTCATACGGGGAGGCAGGCGCCTGTCCGGGACCTGCCGCGTGTCCGGCGCGAAGAACGCGGTGCTGCCGGCCATGGCGGCCGCACTCCTCGCCGACGGCCCGGTGGAGATCGTCGGCGCGCCGCGCCTGAGGGACATCGCCACCTTCGGGAAGCTCCTGGGGATCCTCGGCGCCACGGTCACGCAGGACGCCGGGGGGACGGATCGCTCCCGGCTCCTTCGAGTCGCATCCGGGGAACCGGGGGAGGCAGAGGCCCCCTACGACCTCGTCAAGACGATGCGCGCGTCCGTCCTGGTTCTGGGTCCCCTCCTGGCGCGGTACGGCCGGGCCCGGATCTCCCTGCCGGGAGGGTGCGCCATCGGTCCCCGCCCCATCGACCAGCATCTGAAGGGGCTGGAACTCCTGGGAGCCAGGACGACCCTCTCCGAGGGGTACATCGAGGCGGCGGCGGACCGTCTCCGGGGCGCACCAGTCTATTTCGACCTGAAGACCGTCACCGGGACGGAGAACCTGATGATGGCCGCCGCACTCGCGGAAGGGACGACGGTCCTCAAGAACGCGGCGCGGGAGCCCGAGGTGTGCGACCTCGCCCGCCTCCTGCGCGCAATGGGCGCCGACATCGAGGGGGAGGGAACCGACGAGATCACGGTCCGCGGGGTGCGTTCCCTGCGGGGGGCCCGGCACGAAGTGATGGCGGACCGGATCGAGGCGGCCACGCTCCTGCTCGCCGGGGCGATCACCGGGGGGGACGTGACGGCCCTGGGCGCGGACGGCGGGGCGATGGACGCGGTGCTGGAGAAACTCCAGGAGAGCGGGGCCGAGGTCGAGGTCGCCAACGGCTTCGTTCGCGTGCGGCGGGCGGGGCCGATCCGGTCGGTCAACATGAAGACGGCGCCGTACCCGGGCTTCCCGACGGACGTGCAGGCCCAGTTCATGGCGTACATGTGTCTCGGGGACGGGTTCAGCATCGTGTCGGAGACGATCTTCGAGAACCGGTTCATGCACGTTGCGGAACTCCGGAGGATGGGGGGCCGGATCGACGTCTCCGGGAACACCGCCGCGGTCAAGGGGGTGCAGGGACTTTCCGGCGCGCCGCTGATGGCGACGGACCTCCGGGCCTCGGCGTCCCTCGTTCTGGCGGGATTGGCGGCCTCCGGGACCACCGAGGTGCTCCGGATCTACCACCTCGACCGGGGGTACGAGTCGCTGGAGAACAAGCTGTCCTCCCTGGGCGCGGACATCGCCCGCGTGCGGGAGTAGGAGGGAGCGGGGGATGCGCTGGGTCCGATCGGGCACCGCCGCGTACCGGGAGGCGCTGGCCCGGGCGGAAAACCGGGGGGCGACGGACTCCGCCAAGGTGTCGGCGGTGGTGGCCGAGGTGATCGCGCGGGTCCGGGAGCAGGGCGACGCGGCGGTATCGGAGTTCACGCGCCGCTTCGACCGGTTCGACCCGGGCAGGAAGGGGTTCGTCGTTCCACCGGGGGAGATCGACGCCGCGTGGCGGCGCGTACCCGCCGCGCTCCGGGTTTCCCTCGAGAAGGCGGCCGGGCGGATCGAGACGTTCCACCGGAACCAGCTGGACGACGGCTTCACCGCCTCGATCCCCGGAGCCGTCCTGGCCCAGAGGGTCCTCCCCGTCTCCCGCGCGGGGGTCTACATCCCCGGGGGAAAGGCGGCGTACCCGTCCACCCTGCTGATGAACGTCCTCCCGGCGAGGGTGGCGGGGGTTCCCGAGGTGGTGGCCGCATGCTCCGCTCCCGGCGGGCGGGTGCCGGACGTGGTGCTGGCGGCGGCCCGGATCGCCGGAGTGTCCGCGGTCTACCGGGTCGGCGGGGCGCAGGCGATCGCGGCGCTGGCCTTCGGGACACGGTCCATCCCCCGCGTCGAGGTGATCGCCGGGCCAGGGAACGCATACGTGACGGAGGCCAAGCGCCAGCTCTTCGGCGTCGTGGGCATCGACATGCTGGCGGGGCCGAGCGAGCTCGTGGTGCTGGCGGACCGGTCGGCGATCCCGGCGTACGTGGCCGCGGACCTCCTCTCCCAGGCGGAGCACGACGAGGACGCGTACGTTGCCATGGTTACAGACTCGGAGGCCCTGTCCCGCGCAGTGGAGAGGGAACTCGCCCGCCAGGCCCGCCTCCTGCCGCGACAGGGGATCCTGTCGGCTTCCCTGTCCCGGGCGGACGGCTTCCTCGTCCGGACCCGGAGGGAAGGGATCGCGGCGGTCAACCGGCTGGCGCCGGAGCACCTGAGCATCGCCACCGCGGACCCGTGGGGGGCCCTCGACGCGATCCGAAACGCGGGGACGGCGTTCCTCGGGCCTTACAGCCCCGTGGCGGTGGGGGACTACATCGCGGGGATCAACCACACCCTGCCCACGGGGGGGGCGGCTCGGTTCTCATCCCCTCTGGGAGTAGCCAATTTCCTCAAGAAAACCAACGTGGTATCATATGAGTTTTCCGCTCTCCGGTCCGACGCCCGGCACGTCGTCCGGCTGGCGCGCAAGGAGGGGCTCGTGGCGCACGCCCAGGCGGTGCTGCAGCGCACGCGGGGGAAGGGGAGGCGGTGATGGAACGGGAAGGCCAGGTCGAGCGGACCACGAAGGAGACCCGCATCAAGCTCTCCCTGCGTCTCGAGGGGGAGGGGTCTGCGAAGATCGGGACGGGGGTCCCGTTCCTCGACCACATGCTCACCCTCTTCTCGCGCCACGGCCTGTTCGACGTCACGGTGTCCGCGAAAGGGGACATCGACGTCGACTACCACCACCTCGTGGAGGACGTGGGGATCTGCCTCGGCGAGGCGTTCCGGCGGGCCCTCGGGGACATGAGGGGGATCCGGCGCTACGGTCACGCGGTGGTGCCGATGATCGAGGCGCTGGCGGCGGTGACGGTGGACGTCTCGGCACGCCCGCACCTGGTCTACAACTCCCCGCTGGGGAACGAGAAGGTCGGGACATTCGACGTCGAGCTCGTGGAGGAGTTCCTGCGGGCCTTCTCGCAGGCCTCGGGGACGTGCGTCCACGTGAACGTGTCCTACGGCTCCAACGCGCACCATACGGTGGAGGCCGTGTTCAAGGCCCTGGGGAGGGCGATGTCGGACGCGGTGCGGCTGGACCCGCGCGTAAAGGGCGTCCCGTCCACGAAGGGTGTGCTCGGGTGAGGGGGAACATCCCGTGACGCGGAAGGGTTCCATCGGCGTCGTGGACTACGGAATGGGAAACCTGCGCTCCGTGAGCAAGGCGCTGGAGTCGCTGGGATTCCCGACGGAGGTGAGCGGCGACGCCCGGACGCTGTCGTCGTGCCGCGGGATCGTTTTCCCCGGGGTGGGGGCGTTCCGGGACTGCATGGCGAACGTGGTGCGGCAGGGGCTTCTCCCCTTCCTGCGGGAGTACCTCGCCTCCGACCGCCCGTTCCTGGGGATCTGCGTCGGGATGCAGCTCCTCTTCGCCGAGAGCGAGGAGTTCGGCCGGTACGAAGGGGTCGGTTTCTTCCCCGGAAAGGTGGTACGGTTTCCGGGCGACATGCCGGCCTCCGGCGGCGGGGTTCTGAAGGTGCCGCACATGGGGTGGAATGCGGTGGAGGTCCTGACGGATCACCCGGTGCTGGAAGGGATCCCCTCGGGGACGTACTTCTACTTCGTCCATTCCTACTACGCGGTGCCCGGGGAGCCCGGGATCGCGGCGTGCCGCGCCGTCTACGGCATCCCCTTCGCCGCCGCGGCGGGGATGGGAAACCGGCTCGCAGTCCAGTTCCACCCGGAGAAGAGCCAGTCCGCGGGCCTCCGGCTGCTCGGAAATTTCGGCCGCATGTGCGCCGCCGCGGCTTGAGGTGAAAATCGGCATGCCGTTCCAGGTGATCCCGGCGATCGACATCCAGGGGGGAAAAGCCGTCCGGCTTCGCCAGGGGCGCGCCGAGGACGCCACGGTTTTCTCGGATTCCCCCCTGGACGTGGCGCGCCGGTTCGTCGCCGCCGGGGCTTCGTGGCTCCACGTGGTCGACCTCGACGGGGCTTTCCTCGGGAAACCCGCCAACGCGGACATCATCTGCCGGATCGCGGCCGCGGCCGGCGTGCCGCTGCAGGTGGGAGGCGGGGTGCGGAACTACGAGACCGCGTCGCGCTACTTCGCCGCCGGGGTGTCCCGCGTGATCCTGGGCACGTCCATCGTCCGGGACCCGGAGGAAGTCACCCGCATCACCCGGGCGTACCCGGGAAAGGTGGCTGCGGGGATCGACGCCAGGGACGGGCGCGTGGCGATTCGGGGGTGGGTGGAAGTGACCGGCGTGATCGCCGTGGACCTCGCGCGGCAGATCCGGGAGGGCGGTGTTTCCTGCTTCATCTACACCGACATCGCGCGGGACGGGATGCTCGTGGGTCCCAACTTCGACGCGATCCGGGAGTTCGCGCGGGGATTGGCCACTCCGGTGGTGGCGTCCGGGGGCGTGACGACGCTTTCCGACCTGCGCCGGCTCAAGGCGATGGAGGGGGAGGGTGTCTCCGGGGCGATCATCGGCCGCGCCCTCTACGACGGATCGATCGACCTTCGGGAGGCTCTGAAGGTGGAGGGGGAGTAGCCTCCCGGATGCTCGCAAAGCGCATCATCCCGTGCCTGGACGTGAAGGACGGCCGGGTCGTGAAGGGGGTCCGGTTCGTCGATCTCCGGGACGCGGGGGATCCGGTGGAGATTGCAAGGCGGTACGACCGCGAGGAGGCCGACGAACTCGTCTTCCTCGACATCACGGCGTCCCACGAGAAGCGGGACATCCTGATCGAGGTGGTGCGGAAGACCGCGGAGCAGGTCTTCATGCCGCTGACCGTGGGCGGCGGCGTGCGCACCATCGAGGACATCCGGGCGCTCCTGCTGGCGGGCGCGGACAAGGTGTCGATCAACACGGCGGCGGTGGCCGACCCCGAGTTCGTCCGGCGAGCGGCGGAGCGGTTCGGAAGCCAGTGCACGGTGGTGGCGATCGATGCCCGGTCGGTCCCGGGGACGCCGGGGCGCTGGGAAGTGTACACGCACGGCGGGCGCCGTCCCACGGAACTGGACGCCGTGGAGTGGGCCCGCCGGATGGAGGAGTGCGGCTCCGGCGAGATCCTGCTGACCAGCATGGACCGGGACGGGACGCGGGACGGGTACGACATCCCCCTGACCCGGGCCATCGCCGACGCGGTGCGGATCCCGGTGATCGCATCCGGCGGGGTGGGGACCCTCAGGCACCTGCTGGAGGGATTGACGGCCGGGGGGGCGGACGCGGTGCTGGCGGCCTCGATCTTCCACTACGCCGAGCACACCGTGGGGGAGGCGAAGGAGTACCTCCGGAGCCACGGCGTTCACGTGCGGCCCGGCGGGGGAAACGGATGACGGCGGACGAACTGATCGGGATGGTGAAGTTCGACGAGCGGGGGCTGGTCCCCGTGGTCACGCAGGACGCGGGGGACAACGCGGTCCTCATGGTGGCGTGGGCGAACGGGGAGGCGATCCGGAACACCTTCGCCACCGGGCACGCCACCTACTGGAGCCGGTCGCGGAAGTCCCTCTGGGTGAAGGGGGAGACCTCGGGCCACTTCCAGGACGTCCAGGAGGTCCTCTACGACTGCGACGCGGACACGCTGCTGTACCGGGTCCGGCAGAGGGGACCCGCGTGCCACACGGGGGAGCGGACCTGTTTCTATCGAAGCGCATACCGGCGAGGAGAGGAGACCGCATGAGCGAGGAGTGCATTTTCTGCAGGATCGCCAGGAAAGAGATGCCCACGCAGCCCATCTACGAGGACCACGACCTGATCGCCTTCGCCGACATCCACCCGGTGGCGCCGGTTCACGTGCTCATCGTTCCAAAGGAGCACATGGTCAACCTCAACGAGGCCGGGAAGAACGACGTGCCCGTCCTGGGCAAGGCGCTGCGCCTGGCGGCGAAGATCGCCGACGAGAAGGGGGTGGCCGAGTCGGGGTACCGCGTCGTGGTGAACAACGGGGAGCAGGGGGGGCAGGTGGTTCCGCACCTCCACCTCCACCTGATCGGCGGCCGTCCGCTAGACCCCAGCATGGGTTGAGGGGGAGGGGGCATGAAGCACAACCGGTACTTCGACGACCGGGTGCAGTCCCTGGGGTTCTCGGACGCCGGAGGGGACGCCACGGTCGGGGTCATCGATCCCGGGGAGTACGCCTTCGGTGCATCCCGGGAGGAGCGGATGACGGTGGTTTCGGGACACCTCTGGTACCGGGTCCCCGGGAAGCCGTGGCTCTCGGCGGCCGCTGGGGAGGGATTTTCCGTCCCCTCGGGGGTCACCTTCGAGGTGAAGGCGGAAGGGCCGGTGGCGTACCTCTGCCGGTACCGGTGAGCGGTACCGGGCCTCCCTGTTTTTCTTGACGAGATTCGAAAAAAGCGTAATGTATATACTTTTGGGTTTTTATCCAGCGCAGGAAGGGGTGATTCATCGATGCCGGGCGTCCGGGTGAAGGAAGAGGAGCCCTTCGAGAGCGTACTGAAGCGATTCAAGAAACAGTGCGAGAAGGCCGGGATCCTGTCGGAGATCCGCAAGCGGGAGCATTACGAGAAGCCCAGCGTCAAGAGGAAGAAGAAGACGCTGGCGGCCAGGAAACGCGCGTTGAAGAAAATGAAGAAGATGAGCCGGTAACGTTGGGGCTCAAGCAACAGCTGCAGGAGGACATGCGGAAGGCGGCCAAGGAGCGGGACTCCCTGGCCCTTTCTGCTTTGCGGATGGCTGTCGCCGCGGTGCAGAACCGGGAGATCGACGCGGTCACCCGGAAGGAGATGCCGTCCGGGGGCATTCTGCCGGACGAGGCGATCCTCAAGGTGATCGTGACGATGGTCAAGCAGCGGCGCGAGGCCATCGAGCTCTACGTCAAGGGGAACCGCCCGGAACTGGCCGCGAAGGAGGAAGCCGAGATCGTCGTCCTGGAGCGGTATCTCCCGAAAGCCCTTTCCATGGCGGAGATCGAGGCGCTCGTCCGCGACGCCATCGCGGAGACGGGCGCAAGGGGCCC
>JAGGAJ010000066.1 GCA_017889845.1 Deltaproteobacteria bacterium | reverse complement strand
CAGCACCGCCTCGGGAACCGCCGCCTTCACGGACCGTCCCCCCTGTACGTCGATCTCGAGGACCGCATCCAGCCCCCGCGACACGATGGACTCCACGGCAGCGCGGGACGTGCCGTACCGCCGCCCGTAGACCCGGGCGTTCTCCAAAAACCCGTTCGAATTTAATATATTACCAAACTTTACCTCATCCACGAAATAATAATCCACCCCGTCGGTCTCCCCGGGCCTCCGCTCGCGGGTGGTGTAGGAAACCGAGAGGGAGAGCCCTTCCACCCGTTCGAGGAGGGCGCGGCATATCGTGGTCTTGCCGGAGCCCGAGGGGGCCGAGATGACGAAGAGGTCCCCGCGCATCCTCACTCCACGTTCTGGATCTGCTCGCGCACCTTCTCGAGCTCCGTCTTCGCCGACACCACGAGGGCGGAAACCCCCGCATGGGCGGATTTGTTCCCCGCGGTGTTGAGCTCGCGGAAGACCTCCTGCACGAGGAAGTCGAACCGTTTCCCCACCGCATCGCCGGGGTGCCGGAAGAGGTCGTGCAGCGCGGCAAGGTGCGCCGCCAGCCGGTCGCACTCCTCGGTGATGTCGAGGCGGTCCACCAGGAACGCCGCCTCCTGGTGGAGGCGCGCCGGATCCACGCCCGTCCCGCCGGAGAGCTCCGCGATCCGTTCGCGGTATCGCGCGACCGCCTGCTCCTTGTTCTCGCCGGTGAGGGACCGGATCCCGGAGGAAACCTCCCCGATCCGTTCCACCGACGAAAGGAGGACCCGCTTCAGGCGCTCCCCCTCGGCGGACCGTGCGCGCCGGAGCATGTCCAGTGCATCCCGGGCGGCCCCTTCCGCCAGCGGCCAGAGCGTTTCCGCTGGGTCGTCCCCTTCCGGGGCGACCTGGAAGATCTCCGGCACCGCGAGCAGGTCCCGCAGCGCCACATCGCCGCCGACGCCATGCACCTCCCGGATCCGCGCCGCCTCGTCGAGGAAGGCCGACAGGAGGCCCCGGTTGACGCGCAGGGACACACCGAGCTTTCCCCATTCCCGGACGTTGACGTGGAGATCCACCTTCCCCCTCCGGACGGCGTCACGCACCAACCCGCGCAGCCGCGGTTCCCAGGAGAGGAATCTCCCGGGGCACCGCGTGTGGACGTCGAGGAACCGGTGGTTCACGGAGCGCACGTCGACGGAGACGGAGACCTCCTCCCCGTGCCGTTCCCCCCGTCCGAAACCGGTCATGCTCATCCACATGACGTCACCGTTTCCCCCTGCACCTCCGCAAGGTGCTCCCGGCGCAATTCCCCGAGCAGCGATCGGACCCCGTCCGAGGCGTAGTCCGGGTACGTCCACGGGAGGGGGCGGAACTCCCCGCCCCGGTACACCAGGGTGAGGTCGGCGAACACGCCATTACCGAGATACACGCGGTGGCTGAAGTTCTTCCCCGTGGCCAGGATGAAACTCTCCGGGGTGAGCAGGCCCGGGTCCAGGTTCACGGTGCGCCGTCCGCCTTCCGACATCTCCGCCTCGATCGATTCCATGGCGACCTTGATCGGCGCGAGAGAGCCGCGCGGAACGGCCCGCCCGGCCGCCAGGAAACGCCGGAACAGCGGCGCGCCCATCTCCCGCCCGTAATACTCCGTCCGGTCGAAGGGAAGCGGTCCGCCCGCCGGGCGCACCGGGCCCGCGACCGATTCCACGCGCGGGACCGCTTCCGTGAATCGCCGCTCCTCCCGGTAGATCACGGACACGACCAGCCGCGCCGGCCGCGGTTCGGACCGCACGCTCAATGCCTTGTCCCGCCGGGACGCGCCGGAATTTGCAACCCTTCCTCCCGTTCCGCTTCCCGCTCGCGATCCTGCGCCCGGAGGGCGTGGAGGAGCTTCTCCGCGGTGATCGGCGCGGTGCCCACCTCCCCCACCACGACGCTCGCGGCGACGTTGGCCAGCACGGCGGCCTCCCGCATCGAAGCGCCGGCCGCGAGACACGTTGCCAGCGTCCCGATCACGGTGTCGCCGGCCCCGGTGACGTCGAACACCTGTCGCGCCAGGGCGGGGACGTGGAAGCACGCCGGGCGGCCGCGCTCCACGAGCGTCATCCCCTCCTCCCCGCGGGTGATGAGGACGGCCTTCGCGCGGCACTTCCGCAGCAGCGTCTTCCCGCCTTCCCAGACCTCGAGATCGTCGCGCAGTTCCCGCCCCCCCAGCGCGGCCTGCGCCTCCCCCTTGTTCGGCGTGATGACCGTGCAGCCGCCGTAGAAGGAGAAATCGGTCTGCTTCGGGTCCACGGCCACGAAAAGCCCCTTGCGGCGGGCGGCCGCGGTGACCTCCGCCACCAGTTCCGCCGAGAGCGTCCCTTTCCGGTAGTCGGAGAAGACGACGCCGTCTACGCCGTCAAGGGCGGACAGGACCTTCCGCAGCAGGGCGTCGTGGGTCTTCCTCGACGGCGGCCCTTTCCGCTCCCGGTCGACGCGGACGACCTGCTGGCTGTGCGCGATCACGCGGGTCTTCACGGTGGTGGGCCGGTCCGGATCGGCGACCACCGCCGACACCCCGATCCCCTGTCCTTTCAGCATGCGCGCCACGTCGCGTCCGGTCTGGTCGCTCCCGACGAACCCCGCCATTTCGACCCGGGCCCGCAGGCCGGCGACGTTCCGCGCCACGTTGGCCGCACCGCCCGGGACCCGCTCGTCCCGCGTGACGGCGACCACCGGGACGGGCGCCTCCGGCGAGATCCGGCCGACGGTCCCGAACACGAACTCGTCGAGCATGATGTCCCCCGCCACGAGCAGGCGGCAAGAGGGGAACCGCGCGACCAGCTCCGCGGCTCGCGCGAGGAGCGCGCCGTCACTCATACGCGGAAGCCTCGTCGATCAACAGGATGGGGATCCCGTCCTCGATGCGGTAGCTCAACCGGCACGGCTCGCACCGCAGCTCGGTTTCGTCAACCGTGAGCCGGAGCTCCCCCTTGCACTTCGGGCACGCCAGGATCTCGAGCAGTTCCCTGTCCATCGGTGTCCCCCTTCCCGGGAAGGTCAATGGCCCCCGTCCGCGGACAGGATCCACTCGGCGACTTCCCGCATCCCGGGGAGAAACGTTCCCGGCGCCACCCCGAGCCGTTCCCCTTCCGATTTTTCCCGGTTGCCGTACCCCGTGCCGACCAGGATCGTCCGCGCCCCCAGCCGCACGCCCATCAGGATGTCGGTCATTTTATCACCGACAACCCAGCGGGGACACGAGTCCGGGACCCCGAGGCGGCGCAGGATGCGGTCCGCCATCCCCGTCCCGGGCTTCCGGCAGTCGCACGTCTCCCGGTACGACGCCACCACCCCCTCCGGATGGTGGGGACAGTATTCCACGGCGTCGAAAGCAACCCCCTCCCGCATGAAGGCCGAGACGAACTCCCGGTGGACGGCATCCATCTCTCCGGCGGTGAACTTCCCGCGGGCGAGTCCCGCCTGGTTGGAGACGACGGCGATCCGGTACCCTGCCGAGGCGAGTCGCTTCAGCGCCTCCGCGGCGCCCGGGAGGAGGCGGAGGGCCGCGGGGTCCCGGAGATATCCCGCCTCCTCGATCAGCGTTCCGTCCCGGTCCAGGAAGACGATCCCCTTCAACGCCCCTCCCCGTAGATGTCCGGCTCCCCTTCGGGGCGCGTCTTCCACCGTTTCTGGAACCACATCCACATCTCCGGCGCCTCCCGGACCGCCTTCTCCAGTTCCCCGTTGCAGCGGCGCGTGACCCGGATCACCTCTTCCTCCCGCGGAGCGTCGTAGTCGATCTCGACCGGCGGGCCGAACCGGAGCACGTGGTGGAATTTCCGCTTCGGGTCCCGGTAGATGAATCCCGAGACGATGGCCGCGCGCATCGCCAGCGCCAGGCGCGCGATCCCGAAGGTCGTGTACGCCTTCCGGGTGAACAGGTCCACCGGGACGCCCTTCCTGCGGTCGACGTTCTGGTCGATGAGGATTCCGACGAGGACGCCGCGCCGCAGCAGCCGCATCACCTCTTTCGCGGAGTCCTCCTTCCGGATGGCGATGTTCCCGGCGAGCTCCCGTCGCTCCGTGACGATCCGGTCGAGCACCCCGCCCCGGAGCGGGCGGACGATGAATGCCATCGGGTCGAACAACCGGGCGTACGCGTGGGACTGCAGCTCCCAGTTGCCGAAGTGGCCCGTCATCACCAGGACCGGCTGCCCCCGCTCCCGCATCGCCGCCCGGACCTGCTCTACTCCTTCGATGCGCACGTGCTCCCGGAGATAGGCCTCGTCCATCCGCGGCAGATGGACGAATTCTGCGGCGGAAGTCCCCAGCTGCCGGTAACACCGCCGGGTGATCCGGGATGCCTGCGCGTCCCCCATCTCCGGAAATGCGATCCGGAGGTTGATCCGCGCGATCCTGCGGTGCCTGCGGTCGATGGCCCACACCAGCACCATCGCCGCCTCGCAGACGGCGGCGAGCAGCGCAAGGGGCACCGCCTCGAGAAGCCGGACGGCCATCTTCGCCAGCCGCTCCTTCACCGGGTCCCTCCGTCCCCGATCCTCTCGAGGATCATCCGCGACATCTCTTCCCACCCGGAGAGGAACGCTACCGCGATGCGCAGGGCGAAGACGGGAAAGGGGACCACCGGGGGGAGCCGTACCAGGTCCTTCTCGGTGGTCACCGCCGGGAGCCCCGCAGCTTCCCGCGCGATGCGCCCGAGGTCCGCGGGGGAATATTCGTGGTGGTCCGGGTACGACAGGTGGCGGCGGACCCGGTACCCCGCTTCCCCGAGGGTCTCCAGGAACTGCACGTTCCGCGCGAGGCCCGAGAAGGCGAGGATTTCCGACCCGGGCGCCACGGACGCAACCGGTTCGCCGTCCCGCCCGACGAACCCCTGCGGCACCAGCCGGGAAAACGCCTTCGGCCGCCCGGGGGGAATCGGGACGGTCCAGGCCGTCCGCTCCCCCGCCCCGGGGTCCGGGCATTTCGTGACGATGAGCCCGTCGGCGAAACGGGCGTGGGATGGCGGCTCGCGGAGCGGCCCCAGGGGGAGGGTCATGCGGTTCGAAAGCCCCCGCGCGCAGTCGACCAGGAGCAGGTCGACATCCCGGTGGAGGGAGAGGTGCTGGAACCCGTCGTCGAGGAGAAAGACGTCAACCGCTTCGCGCGCAAGGACCTCCCTCCCCGCCTCCGCGCGGGATTCCGCAACGACCACCGGAACGCCGGGGAGGGACTGCGCGAGGAGCACGGGCTCGTCTCCGCCTTCCCGGGAGTCGGCGATGCGCCCGTCGCCGCGGCCTACCCACACGACCCCGCGGCTCCTCCGGCCGTACCCGCGGGAAAGGACCGCCACCCGCCGGCCGCTACCGATGAGCCAGCGCGCGAGATGCTGCACGTGGGGAGTCTTCCCCGCGCCTCCCAGGACGAGGTTCCCCACGCTGACCACGGGGCGCGGGAGCCGTTCGCGGCTCAGGACCCCCGCCCCGTACAGTCCCCTCCGCGCGCGGGCGACGATGCCGAGGGTCACGCCGCACCCCCGTCGCGTCCGATCGCGGCGAGGACCACCGCGGCGTTCCGGTCGGAAGCTCCGTGGAACGATTCGAAGAGCTCCCTTGCCCGGCGGCCGGTTTCCACGAACACCCCGGGGTCCGCTGCGAATCGCGCGAACCGCTCCGCGAGTTCACTCTCCCCGGTCACCTGGAACAGCGCGCCCGCGGAGAGAAAGGTGGCGGCGATTTCCCGGAAGTTCTCCATGTGCGGCCCCACCAGCGTCGGAACGCCGTGCCCGGCAGGCTCCAGGACGTTATGCCCCCCTTTCGGCACCAGGCTGCCGCCGACGAACGCCAGGTCCGCCGCCGCGTATGCGCCCGCGAGCTCCCCCACCGAGTCCAGCAGCACGACCGGCGCACCCGTCGCGCGGGCGTCCGCGGGCAGGACGGTCCTCCGGGTCGACTCGATCCCCTCCCGGGCGAGCAACGCCTCCACGACGCCGAACCGCTCCGGGTGGCGGGGCGCGAGGAGCAGCTTCAGCGCGGGGTTGATCCTCCTGGCGGCGAGGAACGCCCGGAGCACCGCTTCCTCCTCTCCCTCGTGTGTGGACCCCGCGATCACCCAAAGCGCCCCGGCGGCTTTCTCCCCGGCGAGAAGGGTGGAAAGGCCGCCCGCTTTCGGCTCGGGCGGGGAAAGATCATACTTCAGGTTTCCCCCCACGGAGACGATCCCGCCGGGCGCCCCCAGTTCGACGAACCGTTCCGCGTCCTCCCGGCTCTGTGCGGAGATGGCGCGAAACGTACGGAGGACGGGGGCGAAGAACCAACGAAGCCGGAGGTACCCCCGGAAGGAGCGTTCCGAGAGACGGCCGTTCACGATCACCGCGGGGATCCCGCGGGACGCGCACTCCGCGAGGAAGTTGGGCCATATCTCCGTCTCCACGATGACGACCACGTCGGGACGGAGGCGTTCCAGGAAGCGGCCGCACAGCGACGGAATGTCGAAGGGGAAATAGAATCCCGCGTCCACGATATCCCCAAGGGCCTTCCCGCCGATCTCCCGCCCGGTGAGGGTGACGTTGGAGAGGAGAAGCAGCGCGTCGGGGGCCCGCTCCCGCAGCTTCCGGAGCAGGGGGGCCGCGGCGAGCGTCTCCCCGACCGACACGGCGTGTACCCACACCCTCGGCCGGTCCCCGGCGGACGGCAGCGAGGGGAGGCCCCGGAGGCCCAGGCGCTCCGGGAAATTCTTCCGCCGCTTGCGCGCGGAGAGGACCCAGGGGATCCACAACGGTGCGCCCACCAGGAGAGCGGCCGCGATGGCGGCGTTGTACAGGACGTGCCGCGGGCTCCCGGGGCGGAACGGCGTCGTCACCGGTTTAGTGCTCCCTTTCATAAATACGGTCAACACCGAGAGCGTCGATGCGCCGCATCCCAAGTGGAGTACCGACAAGACAACGCAACTAGGGGACGAGTGCGGAGCACTCGCCGGCAAGGCGCCCGACCGAAGGCGTATCGGGAATACGCCGAGGAAGGGCAACGCAGCCAGGGCGGATGCAGCGGCGCTCGAATGTGAGCGTATTTATGAAAGGGAGCACTTAGCCTCTCCCGGCGGCGGAGCCCGGCCCGGCCTTTCTCTCCTCGAACTGCTTCATGTAGAAGGCCCGGTACCGGGAGTCGCGGGAAAGGAGCTCATCGTGGCGCCCCCTCTCGACGATCCGTCCCCCTTCGATCACGAGGATCACGTCCGCGTTCCGGACCGTCGAGAGGCGGTGCGCGATGACGAAGGTCGTCCGGCCTTTCATCAGGGTGTCAAGCGCTTCCTGGACGACCCGTTCGGACTCCGTGTCCAGAGCGGAGGTGGCCTCGTCCAGGATGAGGACCGGGGCGTTCTTCAGGATCGCCCGCGCGATCGCCAGCCGTTGGCGCTCCCCGCCGGAGAGGCTCAATCCCTGCTCCCCCACCGCGGTGTCGTACCCGTTCTGCATCCGCTCGATGAAGCCGTGCGCGTTCGCGCGGCGAGCCGCCTCGATAATCTTCTCCATCGGGGCGTCCGGCATTCCGTAGGCGATGTTGTTCCGGACCGTGTCGTTGAACAGGACGGTGTGCTGGCCGACGATGGCGATCTGCCCCCGCAGGGAGGAGAGCGTCACGTTCCGGATGTCCACCCCGTCGATCCGCACGGCGCCCCCCTGCGGGTCGTAGAATCGCGGCAGGAGGTCCACCAGGGTGGTCTTCCCCGCCCCGCTGGAGCCCACGATCGCGACCATCGTCCCGGCGGGGACGCGTACGTCCACGTCCTGCAGGACCGGCTCTCCGTCCGGCGCGTACCGGAAGGCCACCCGGTCGAAGGCGATCTCCCGCCGCACCGGCGGAAGGGGGACGGCGTCCTCTTTCTCCCGGACCTCGGGCAGCGTGTCGATCACCTCGAACACCCGGACCCCGGCGGCGACCCCCTGCTGGATGATGTTGTTGATGCGGGAGAGCCCTTTCACGGGGGCGTACAGCATGAACAGCGCCGTGATGAACGAGAAGAAGTTTCCGGGGGTGGTGTACCCGTTCACCACGTTGTACCCGCCGTAATAGATGACCGCGGCCGCACCCAGGCCGCCGAACACGTCCGAGAGGGGGGAGGTCACGGCCTGGACCTTCGCCACCTTCATGCTCAGGCGGAACAGTTCCTGGTTCCGCACCGTGAACCGGTCGACCTCGTACCCCTCCGCCCCGAACGACTTGACGAGCTTCGCCCCGCTGATCGTCTCCTGGAGGTGCGAGGAGAGCGCCCCCATGACCTCCTGCGTCCGGGTGCTGGTCCTGCGCAGCCTCCGGCCGAACCGGGCGATCGGCCAGATGGCCATGGGGAACACCACCAGCGCCACGATGGCCATCTTCCAGTCCCGGTAGAACACGACGCCCACGAGGAACAGGACGGTGAAGACGTCCTTGATCAGCCCGGTGGCGGCGTCGGTGATCGCGGACTGCATCAGAGCCACGTCGTTCATCACCCGGGACATGAGGACGCCCGCGGGGTGGCGGAGGTAGAACGACAGGGAGAGCGACTGCATGTGGTTGTAGAGGTGCTGCCGGATGTCCCGGACCACCCGCTGGCCCACCCCGCTCATCAGGTAGATGTGGGAGAACTCGAAGAGGGCGCGCACGAGATAGATTGCCAGGACGAGGAACGGCACGTAGGCCAGCCGCGCGCCGTCCCGCCGGATGAAGATGTCGTCCAGGACCGGCTTGACGAGGAAGGCGACCGCGCCGGTCAGGGCGGACACCCCGATCATCAGGAGCATCGCGAACCCCAGCCGCGGGACGTAGGGGCGGACGTACCCGAGCATCCTCCGGTACGGGGTCAGGACCATGCGTCCGCCGCCTCCCGCCCGAGCATGTCCACCACGGCCTCCGTCGGCCCCGGCCCCCGCAGGGTCTCGCGCAGCGCGAGGCACCGGCTCCGGAGCGCACCGAGCCGGTTCCCGTCCTCCAGCATCCCGCACAGGGCGTCCGCGGCGCGCGCCGGGGTGAAGTCGTCCTGGATCAACTCCGGCAGGAACGGCTCCCCCGACACGAGATTGGGCAGGCCGACGGAGTGGACTTTCGCGAGCCGCTTTGCGATGTGGTAGTTGAGCCTGCTCGTCCGGTATACGATAACCGACGGGACCCCCAGGAGGGCGAGCTCCAGCGTGACCGTGCCCGAGACCGCCACTGCGGCCTCCATGCAGCGGAAGAGCCGGTGCCGGTCCTCTTCCACGAGCGTCAGGGGGAGGCCGCAGCCGGAGACGCCCCGTTCGATGGATTTCCGGAGGGAGGGTCGGGCGACGGGGAGCACGAAGTGCACATCCGGGGCCCGTTCCGCCACGAGGCGCCCCGACGACAGGAGGGCCGGCAGGTTCTTCTCCACCTCCGCCGTGCGGCTGCCCGGCAGGAGCCCGACGGCCCTCTTCCCCGGGGGGATGCCGAAGCGCGCCGGCTCGGCGGGCGAATCGAGTACGGGTGCGAGCACCTCCAGCAGCGGATGGCCCGCGAAAACCGCGTTCACCCCGTACCGTCTCAGGAATCCCTCCTCGAAGGGAAACAGGACGACCGCCCCGCGGGTGAAGCGCGCAAGCGTCCTGGCTCGTCCGGCCCGCCAGGCCCATACCTGGGGCGGAATGTAG
>JAGGAJ010000065.1 GCA_017889845.1 Deltaproteobacteria bacterium | reverse complement strand
CCGGTCTCCGCCAGGATGTCCACGATCCCCTCGGCGTGGAGCTCCTCCGCACGGTAGAGCTTGCCATTCAGGAGCATCCGCTCGGCCCGCGTCGCACCGAGCCGCCGGTCGAGAAGCTGGTACGCTCCCATCCCCGGGAAGAGGTTGAACATCACCTCGGGGAAACCCATCTGGGTGTTCCGCTCCGCGATCAGGACATCGCTGCAGAGCGCCGCCTCGAATCCGCCGCCCAGTGCGTCCCCCTGGACGAGGGAAATCGTGGTGATGGGGAGGTTGTATCCCGTCGTCTGCGGGTGGAGGACGTCGATGCACGCCTTGCCGTATTCCCTGAGGGAACCCGGATCGTTCTCCTGGATGCATCGTGCGAACAGGGCGAGGTCGCCCCCGAAGTTGAATACCCCGGGGGTGCGGGAAGCCAGTATGACGTAGCGGACAGGGCACCCGCTTTTGCCGCCGGCTTCCGCCAGCCTCTCCACGCCGCACTGGAAACGGCGGATTTCCGCAAGGACTTCGAGAGTGAAGCATGCGCGGGGCTTCGGGTCCAGGATGCACCAGAGGGCGCCGTGCTGTTCATCGAAACGGGTGGATATTTGAAAATAGGAGGAGTTGTCCCGGAACACATGAGGCGACACGACATTCATTTTGTGTAACATCTCCAGAATGATGGGACATGTTCGCTATAAAACAGGATGGATTGTACTACGCAAGAATACGATAGCAACAACAAAAACAGGGAACCATTCCTGGGAAGAACCTCCAGGGTGGGCGCGTGGTGAATCGGCCCTACGGCGCGGCATTGTCCCCCCGCGGAAAACAGGCTATCGTTGTGAAGAAATCCGCCAGCGATTCCATACCGGGAGGTACCCCATGAAGGACACGCTGAAGGCCGGCCTGGAGCACGTCCACACATACCGCGTGCCGGAGAGCAAGACGGTTCCGCACCTCTACCCCGAGGCGAAGGCGTTCCAGGAGATGCCGAAGGTTTTCGCCACCGGCTACATGGTCGGTCTCATGGAGTGGGCGTGCATCGAGGCGATGGCGCCCCACATGGAACCGGGGGAGGGGAGCGTCGGCACGATGATCAACGTGACCCACACCGCCGCGACCCCGCCGGGGATGACGGTGACCGTGCGCGTCCGGTGCACCGGCGTCGACGGACGCCGCACCGTCTGGGAGATCGAGGCGAAAGACGACGTCGAGGTCATCGGGAAAGGAACCCACGAGCGGTTCGCCGTCGACTTCGCCAAGTTCAACGCCCGACTCGCGAAGAAGGCGGCCGGAGGGTAAGGAAGGGGAGTGTCCCCTGCCACGGTTACGCGGGGCGGGCAGGCTTGTTGGAAATCTTCTTCGCGGTTTCCCCCGCTTTGCGCCGCTCCTCGGCCTTCCGGTCCTCGATCTTGCGGCGGTCGAGCTGGATGCCGAAGAAGCAGATTCCCGCGATGGAGGCAGCGATGCCGGCTGCGATGAGGAGGGTGCCCGCCGATGTGGCGGCCCCCGGGGTTTCCATTCCGATCCCCAGGAACCCGAGGAGGCCGTAGGCGGAGATGCCGAGGAAGACGGCCATCGATACATTCAGGCCGTGAAGGGCCGTTCGTTTGGAGACGTGCAAGGCCGGGCTCCCGGAGAGCGTGGTCCGGCCATGGTAGCACGGATCGGCGCGCTTACCGGAAGTGCCGGTTCATCTTCCCCCGGAGGCGCAGCACCGCCTGGGCGTGCAGCTGGCAGATCCGCGGTTCGCCCAGCCCGAATATCCGGCTGATCTCCCGCAGGGTCAGGTCCTCGAAGTAGTAGAACGCGATCAGCTGCTGCTCCCGTTCGGGGAGCATGTCGATCGCCTTCCCCAGCACGTCCTTCAGCTCCCGGGTGAGCTCCTCCTCGCGGCTCTCGTCCATCGCCGCCGCGGCCATCACGTGGCGCAGCCCGGCGCCGTTCTCCTCGTCCTCGTCCTGGAGCGCGTCCAGGGAAAACACCGTCATCCCCGTGAACATCGCCAGCTGCTTGCGGAGCTCCTCCACGGAGATGCCCAGCTCCTTCGCGACCTCCTCCTCTTCGGGCGGGCGGCCCAGGACGTTCTCGAGGCGGGCGTAGGCGTGCTGGAGACGCGTGGAGTGCTGGCGGGCCGACCGCGGGAACCAGTCCATCTCCCGGAGGTAGTCGAGCATGGCCCCGCGGATGCGGAACTCGGCGTACGTCTTGAACTTGATCCCCCGGGAGTCGTCGTAACGGTCCAGGGCGTCCAGCAGCCCGACGACCCCGGAGCTGACCAGGTCGTCCGTCTCGATGTGTGGGGGGAGCCGCAGCTTCATGCGCGCCGCGTGGATCCGGATGCCGGGGAGGAACTCCTGCACGATGGCTTCCCGGTCCGGCTTGCGGCCCTTTCTGGCGGTGGTCTTCCGGGTCTTCCCGGGTGAGAGCGCTGTCTGGGTTTGCGCCATGGCGTCGGTCCTCTTTCATCAGGGTGCGTTGCGAACCGTGCTGCCCTGGAGAGGAGCAATCGCCGTGCCACTCGGGTCTTGCATACAAGCTGCTTGATAATCAAGTTGTTTTTGTGAAGGACGGCTTGGGGGTAAAGAGAAACGCTGTCAAATTCCCCGAAGAATCGTCAAATATTTGACGGTTCGGAGTCCGAGACGGGAAGGAGGACGTGGACCGTGGTTCCCTGTCCGGGCCGGCTCGCAAGCCGGATGTACCCGCCGTGGCTCCGGACGCAGCTGTGCACCATGGGGAGTCCCAGGCCGGTTCCCTCGCCGGGCGCCTTGGTGGTGAAGAACGGGGTGAACACCTGGTCGCGGATCGACTCCGCGATCCCGCTCCCCGTGTCGGAGACTCCGACGGTGACGTACCGTCCCTCGGGTACCGGTGCGTCGCCGAAGAGGGTCTCCCCGTCGGATTCGAACGTGCCGGTGGAGAAGGTGAGGACTCCCCCCGCCGGCATGGCGTCGACCGCGTTCTCGCCCAGGTTCAGGAGCGCCTGGATCAGCATCCCCGGGTCGCCCATCACCGGTTCCGGGTCCGCCCGGAGGTCGGTCCGGATCTCCACGTTCTCGTTGACGGACCGGGAGAGGATTCCGATCGCCTCGCCGACGATCCGGCGGATTTCCAGGGGGCGGAGCCTGGGCGCCTCCCGACGGGAGTAGGCCAGGAGCTGCCGGGTCAGCTCGGAGGCCCGGCGTGCGGAGCGCTCGATGCACGCTGCCGCCTCGTGTCCTTCCCCCCCTTCGGGGAGGTACATCTTCAGGAGCGACGCGTACCCGAGGATCCCCGTGAGCAAGTTGTTGAAGTCGTGCGCGATCCCCCCGGTGAGGCGCCCGATGGCCTCCATCTTCTGCGCCTGAGCGAGCTGCTCCTCGGCCTGCCGGAGGCGTTCCTTGAGTTCCTCCACGTCTCTTGCCATGGGGATCAGACTACCGTACGGCGGGAAGCGGGGTCAACTCGAGGGGCCGGCCGGCTCCGCGAGGTCGAGGTTCTTCCGTTTCAGCATCTCCACGAACGTCGTGCGTTTGAGGCCCAGCAGCGCGGCGGCGCGGTTCTTGTTCCCCGCGGCGAGGTGGAGGGCCTGCCGGATCAGCGTGTTCTCGAAATCCTCGGTGGCGGTGCGGATGTCCATCCCGCTCTCCCCCAGCACCGGGAGCGCGGCCTTGAGGAACCTCTCCGCCCTGCGGATCCTCTCGGGGATGTCCTCCGGCTCGATCCAACCGGACCCCTTCAGCACGACGACCCGCTCCACGAGGTTCTCCAGCTCCCGCACGTTCCCCGGCCACGGGTACCGGGTCAGGATCTCGAGGGCCTCGGGGCGGATCCCCTCGAGGGCGCGTCCCTTCTCCCGGTTGTACCGCGCGATGAAGTGGGCCACGAGGACGGGGATGTCGTCCCGCCGCTCCCGGAGTGGGGGGATCCGGATCGGGATGACGTTCAGCCGGAAGTAGAGGTCCGCCCGGAAGCGTCCCTCCGCCACCTCCTCGTCCAGGTCCTTGTTCGTCGCCACGATGACCCGGGCGTCGACGGGAATCGCCCGGTTTCCCCCCACGGGGGTGACCGACTTCTCCTGCAGGACCCGCAACAGTTTTGCCTGCAGGTGCGGGCTCATCTCCCCGATCTCGTCGAGGAATATCGTCCCGTGGTGGGCCACCTCGAACTTCCCCGCCCGGGCGGCGTGCGCGCCCGTGAACGCGCCCTTCACGTGGCCGAACAGCTCGCTCTCCAGCAGGTCGGCGGGGATGGCCGAGCAGTTGATCGGCACGAGCATCCGCTCGGCCCGCGGCGAAAGGTAGTGGACGGCGCGCGCGACGAGCTCCTTCCCGGTCCCGCTCTCCCCCGTGACCAGCACGGTGGAGTCGGTGTCCGCCACCTTCCGCACGAGGCCGAGGACGTGCCGGATCTCCTCGCTCACGCCGATGATGTTGTCCAGCCCGCCGCGGCCCCGGACCAGGGAGCGCAGGCTCACGTTCTCCTTCCGCACGCTGGTCAGCTCGAGGGCGCGGTCGACGAGCGGGACGACCTCGTCCACGCTGAACGGCTTGGTGATGTAGTGGAACGCCCCCATCTTCATCGCGTTCACGGCGGACTCCACGGTGGCGTGCCCGGTCATCAGGATGACCTCGGCCCCGGGCCGGACCTTCCGGGCGTGCGCGAGCACGGCGAGGCCGTCCGCCCCGGGCATCTTGAGGTCGGTGAGGATGACGTCGACGGGGTGCTGGTCGATGTGCTGCAGAGCCTCCGTGCCGGTGCGCGCCTCGTGAACGTCCAGGTCGGGGCGCCGGAACACCTTCCGGAGGAGGCTCAGGGTGACCTCCTCGTCCTCCGCGATCAGCAGCGATTTCCTCATTGGCCCAAGTCTACCGGAACCGCCCCCCCGGGTAAAGTTTCCACGGGCGCCGGTCGATAAACCGGGTACGGCGGCCTTTGCGGCGCCGGCGGAAACGGAGGACCGGTGAAGGATTCCGACAGCGGGAAGTGGTGTGCCCTGTTCGCCGAGGCTCACCGGGCCGTGGACGTACTCTCCGCCACGAGGCTGCGGCGGATCGAGGAGATCCGCGCCGCCCTCGAAGCCGGGATCTACCGCGTCGACGGCCGCCTGGTCGCCGAAAAGATGGTTTCCGACGTGGTCCGGGAACTCCGCGCGCGCAGGAGATAAACCCCCGAGCGATTCCTGTTGCCTCCCCGCGCGGCATTATCGTATCTTCCCCTCATGCAGTTGCTGATCGACGCGAGCGAGGTTTCCTGGGACGTTTCCGCGCTGCGGACCTTCGGCGAGGTCATGGAGGAGGCCGGCAGGCGGGCGGCCGCCCGGGGGCGGGTGGTTTCCCGGGTCACCGTGGAGGGCCGGGAAATTTCCACGCGCCTGGAGAAGGAGCTGGCTTCGCTCCCCCCCGGGGAGATCGGGGTGGTGCGCATCTCCACGACGACCCCCCGGGAGCTGCTGCGGGAGGCCCTCGACGGAGGGTTAGACCTCTGCGCGGCGATCCTGCGGGACGTCCGGGCCGTGGTGGCTTCCCTCAGGGCGGGGGACATCCCCGCCGCGACGTCCCTGTACGTATCCTGCGTCGAATCCCTCGCCACATACTTCCAGCTGGCGGGGGCCGTCTTCAACGGGATCCAGAGCGGCGCGTTCCCCCTCCCCGGGGGAGCGACGTCCGGCGCCGGGGAACTTCCCTCCCCGCCCTCCTCCACCGCGGAGATACTCGAACAGCTCCTCGCGGCCCAGAAGTCCGGGGACTGGACGTCGATGGCGGCACTCCTCGAGGACCGGATCGTCCCGAACCTGGAGAAATGGGCCGCATTTTTCTCGGCCATGCGGGGGCCGGATTCGATCCGGCCGGAGGAGAAGTAGCGCCCCCCCGCCCGGATGGGGTAGAATCACCGGTGAGGATTGCCGTCCGGCGGGAACAGGGGGCGACGGGTGCCCAGTGACGACTTCGACCGGGCGCTCCGGAAAGCGCTCTCGGGTCTGCCCCCCGTGTTCCGCGAGGCCCTGGACAACGTGGCGGTGGTCGTGGAGAAGTGGCCGCCCGACTGGCTGCTCGACGAGCTGGGCATCCCGCCGGAAGACACCCTCTACGGTTTTTACCACGGCATACCGCTCCCGGAGCGTTCCATCCAGGATTCCGGGAACCTGCCCGACAAGATCTCCATCTATCGCGGCCCCCTCGAGGAGGATTTCCCGGACCGCGAGGAACTCTGCCGGGAGATCCGGGTGACGCTGCTGCACGAGATCGGACATTACTTCGGGATGGACGAGGAGGATCTTTCCCGCCTGGGGTACGAGTGACCCCCGGCATCCTTTGACCGGAGGACCACCATGCTGCGCCTGAGACGGGAATACGTCGACGGCCCGGAGAGGCCGGAAATCGTGCTCCTGCACGCCGAAGTGAACACCCCGGACGCCGCAGGGCGCCGGATCGCCCGCTGCACGCGGGTCGTCGCCCCCACCGGCCCGCCCGGACGCCGCGCCGCCTTCGTGACCCTTCCCGACCCCCGGGAGGGGGAGCGGTTCACGGTGCGGTACCGCTTCTCGGCGGTCCGTGGCGGCTCGGAAGGATATTCCCCGTTCTACGAGACCATCGTCCCGTCGGACGAGGCGTTCGGCGACCTCTACCGGGTTCCCGAGGAGGGGGGAGGGAACCTCCCGCCGGCGCCCGGCTGCGGGCATTTCCTCGTGGTGCTCCCCCTGGAGGATGGGGAGAAGGCGGCGGGCGTCTTCCGCTACGGCTTCGGGGCGATGCGGAAGAAGCCTTCCCCCGGGTTGTGCCGCGCCGCGGTGGACGCGGGGGACGGACCCGCGCCGGTCTTGGAGGCGCCCGAGGCGCTCTCCGTCCTGAAGGGGCGGCCAATGCCGTACTTCCTGTACCACGTTCCGGCGGACGGCGCGCTGCGCGCCTGCAAGGTCGCCTGCGCCCGGCTCACGCTCACGGACGAGGCGGGAGATGTGGTGTCCGCCCGCCTGGTGTGGGGCGACCCCGCCTGGAGGGCCTCGAACCTGTGCGCGATGGAGGCGAAGGGGTACCCGGGGGGTGCGGGCGCAGCGGGGGAGGAGTTCTTCGCGGGAGACCGGGATGCCTACCTCGCCGCGCGCTTCTCGGTGCTGTCCCACATCCCGGGTCCGCGCGTCTTCGAGGCGTTCGTCTTCGGCCCTTCGGGAAGCCGTGTGGAGTACTGTTTCCTGACGCTGGTCCGGCGTCCGGACGGAACGCTCGCCGCCCGGTGGAGGAACCGCGAGGGCGGGGGGAACTGGGGCGTGACGCTCTGAATGCGGGCTAGCGGATCTCCCGCATCGCGGAAAGCAGCGCGCCGATCTCCTCGTCCGTCCCCACGGTGATGCGAAGGCATCCCGCGAGGCGCGGCGTGTCGAAGTACCTCACGAGGATCTTGCGGCGTTTGAGCGCCTCGTAGACGGGACGGGCCGACCTGCCTCCCGCCCGCCGCGCAAGAACGAAGTTGCTCTGCGACGGGAACGGCGCGAATCCCACCGAGGGAAGGGCCGCGACGAGGGCCTCCCGCGTCTTCCGGATCCTCCCGGCGTTCCGCTCCATCCACGCGATGTCCGCCAGCGCCGCCGTACCCGCAGCGATCGACAGCCGGCTCAGGTTGTAGGAGTCCTTGACCTTGTTCAGCCCGTCGATGATGCGCGGATGGGCGAACCCCAGCCCGATGCGCAATCCCGCCAGCGAGAACGACTTGGACAAGGTCCGCAGGACGATCACGTTCTCCCGCTCCCGGGCCAGCCGGAGGGCGGTCTCCTCCGCGAAGTCGGCGTACGCCTCGTCCACCACCAGCACGCCGGGGACCGCCTCGGCCAGCGCGGCGAGATCCCGGACCGGCACCCCGGTCCCGGAGGGGGAGTTGGGGCTCGCCACCACCGTCACGCGCGCCTTCCTCCTGGCGAGGGCCGGTGGGAGTGAGTAATCCTTGGGATACGGCACGCCGACCATCCTGCCCCCTTGGATCCGCACCAGCGTGTCGTAGAGGGTGTAGGTGGGGGAGGGACACGCGAGGACGTCGCCTTCCCCGATGAACGCACGCGCCACCATCGCGAGCAGGTCGTCCGAACCGTTCCCGGCGATGACCCCCGGGAGATCGAACCGGTACGTCAGGGCGGCCTGGCGGCGAAGACGCGTGGCCATCGGGTCGGGATAGAGCCGCAGCGGGTCGCCCAGTTCCGCCAGGACCGCTTCCCGGACCTTCGGCGACGGCGGGTACGGGTTCTCGTTTGTGTTCAGCTTGATGTATCCCGGCTCCTGCGGCTGCTCGCCCGGGACGTACCCCTCCATCCGGGCCACGTTCCGGCGGAATACGACGCTCATCCGCGGCCCATCCGGCCCGGGATCCGCGCCCCGAGGCGTTCCCACGCCGGCACGGACCGCTTCACCATCTCCGGCGACACGCAGTACGCCAGGCGGAAGTGGCCGGCCCTGCCGAACCCGCTCCCCGGGACCACCAGGATCCCCTCCTCCCGGGCTGTCGCCACGAATTCCATCTCGTCGGGAAGGGGGGACCGGGGAAACAGGTAGAATGCGCCCCCCGGCGGCACGACCTCGATCCCCACGCGCCCCAGCGTCCCGAGCAGCAGGTCCCGGTTCGCCTGGTACACCGATACGTCCGCGGGCAGGTCCTGGAATTTCGCCACCGCGCGCTGGAAGAGGGCGGGGGCGTTGACGAATCCCAGCACCCGGTTGCAGAAGACGCACGCCTCGGCGACTTCGGGGGCGTCCGCGGCGCGGGGGGACACGGCGATGTACCCGATCCGTTCCCCGGGGAGATTCAGGTCCTTGGAGTGCGAGTACGCCACCACGGTGTTCCGGATCCTCGTCACCGGTTGCACGAACGCGACGCCCTCGAACACGACCTTCCGGTACGGCTCGTCGGAGATCACGTAGACGGGAGCGCCGGTACGGGTTTCCGCCGTCGAGAGGATGCGGTCGAGGCCTTCGAGGTCCCCCCCCAGGTAGACCGCGCCCGTCGGGTTGTTCGGCGTGTTCAGCAGGAGGGCCCGCGTCCTCGGGGTGAGGGCCTTCTCCAGGGCGGGGAGGTCGAGCTGGAACCGCGGATCCGTCTCGACCACGACCGGGATCCCCCCCGCGTTGCGGATGTAGAAGAGGTACTCCACGAAGTACGGGGCGAGGAGGATCACCTCGTCCCCCGGCGACAGGAGGGCACGCAGGGCGACGTTGATCGCCCCCGCCGCACCCACGCTCATCACCACGTGGTCCGCCGCGAACGGCAGGCCCGTGGACCGCGCAAGGGAATCGGCGACGGCCCGCCGGACATCGGGGAATCCGGCGTTGGGCATGTATTTGTGGAGGTCCGGCGGCGGATCCGACGCCAGGCGGGCGAGTTCGTCGGCCAACGGCTTCGGGGGATCGCCGTACGGGTTGCCGAGGGTGAAGTCGAACACGTTTTCGGCCCCCCGCGCGGCCTTGAGGGCCGCACCCTCCTCGAACATCTTCCGGATCCACGACCCGGCCCGGATCGCCTCCCGGATTTCCGGCGCTGCCGCCATGCGAAGACCTCCGCTCCCGCGCGCGCTGCGTCGCGGACAACGCACCACGATACGCCACTTCGCGGGGGCGCCGCAAGGGGCGGAGGCCGGTTGAATCGACGCCCCGCTTGCCGTACAGTGGATCCATCCGTTGCAGGA
>JAGGAJ010000064.1 GCA_017889845.1 Deltaproteobacteria bacterium | reverse complement strand
CCTTGAAGCCGTCCCCCGCCGACATCCGCAACGTGGCGATCATCGCCCACGTCGACCACGGGAAAACCACCCTGGTCGACGCGATGCTGAAGCAGAGCGGCATCTTCCGCGAGCACCAGGCCGTTCCCGACCGCGTGATGGACTCGATCGACCTGGAGCGGGAGAAGGGGATCACGATCATGGCGAAGAACACCGCCGTGGTCTACCGGGGAGTGAAGGTCAACATCGTGGACACCCCCGGGCACGCCGACTTCGGCGGGGAGGTCGAACGGACGCTGAAGATGGTGGACGGCGTCCTGCTGCTGGTGGATGCCTCCGAGGGCCCCCTGCCGCAAACCCGCTTCGTGCTGAAGAAGGCCCTCGAGCGGGAGCTGCCCGTCATCCTCGTGGTCAACAAGATCGACCGGCCGGACGCACGGATCGACGAGGTGATCGACGAGGTCTACGACCTGTTCATCGACCTCGACGCCGTCGAGGAACAGCTTTCGTTCCCGGTCCTGCTGACGAACGCCCGCGCCGGGACGGCGACCGTCCGGGGGGGAGAGCCGGGACGGGACCTGCGTCCCCTCTTCGACGCGATCCTCTCCCACGTTCCGCCGCCGACCGGCGATCCGGGCGCCACCCTCCAGTTCCTGGTGACCAACCTCGACTACAGCGACTACGTGGGGCGGCTCGCGGTGGGGCGGGTTTTCGAGGGGACGCTGCGCGCCGCGGAGATCGTCTCCCTGTGCGGGATCGGCGGGGCGGTGAGGAAGGTAAAGGCGGCGCTGCTGTACGGCTACGAGGGCCTGACCCGCACGGAGATCCCCGAGGCGGGGGCGGGGGACATCGTGGCGCTCGCGGGGATAGAGGACGTGACGATCGGAGACACGATCTCCGACGCGGAAGCCCCGAAGCCTCTCCCGCGCATCGCCGTGGACGAGCCGACGGTGTCGATGGTCTTCTCGATCAATACTTCCCCCTTCGCGGGGAAGGAGGGGAAGTTCGTCACCTCGCGGCAGGTGCGCGCCCGGCTGGAGAAGGAACTCCTCGGGAACGTATCCCTGCGGATCGATTACTCGGCGGTCGACGCCTTCACGGTGATGGGGCGCGGGGAGCTGCAGCTGGCGATCCTCATCGAGATGATGCGGCGGGAGGGATTCGAGCTCTCCGTCTCCCGGCCGGAGGTGGTGACGAAGCGGGAGAACGGGACGGTCCTGGAGCCGGTGGAGGTCCTGTTCGTGGACGTGCCGGACGGGCACCTCGGGGCGGTGACCCAGGCGCTGGGCGCGCGGCGGGCGAAGATGACGAAGATGGTCAATCCCGGGCAGGGTCGCGTCCGCATGGAATACCGGATCCCCTCGCGGGGGCTGATCGGCTTCCGCTCCGAATTCCTGACCCTGACCCGCGGGACGGGGCTGCTCAACCACCTGTTCGACGGGTACGGCCCGTGGCAGGGGCCGATCCCCGAGCGGGTCAACGGCGCGCTGGTGTCGGACCGGGCCGGGCGGGCGACGGCGTACGCCATCTTCCACCTGCAGTCGCGGGGGGCCTTCTTCATCGGCGAAGGGGAAGAGGTCTACGAGGGGATGATCGTGGGGGAGAATTCCCGGCCCGTGGACATGGACGTGAACGTCGCCAAGGAGAAGAAGCTCACCAACATCCGCGCCGCCGGGGCCGACGAGGCGCTGCGGCTGGTGCCCCCGAGGGCGCTGTCCCTGGAGGCGGCCCTCGAGTTCATCAACGAGGACGAACTGGTGGAGATCACTCCCGCAGCGATCCGCCTCCGGAAGAAGGTGCTGGAGGCGAACCGCCGCCCCCGGAAGAAGGGCGAAAGCGGGAATCCTTCCTGAATTTTTTTTGGGATACCGGCCCCTCGTCCGGTTAATATAGAAAGGACCATCCTAATAAAAGGGGTTTCCAGATGCCGAAAGCGGTAAAGCGCGTCCAGAAGACGGAAAACGCCGTCAGCGCCATCACCCGCGCCCTCCGGTTCGAGAAGACCGGGAAACGGTACTTCGCCCTGTCCGCCGAGAAGGCCATGGACCCGTTCGCCCGGCAGGTGTTCGCGCTGCTGGCGGACATGGAGCAGAAGCATTTCGACGACATCCAGGCGATCTCCCGGAAGCTCGAGCAGGAGGGGAAGTTCCCCGCCGTCTCCACGGCGAGCAGCGAAGGGCGGATGCGCCTCTTCAAGCGGGAGTACAGCCGGATCAAGAAAGAGAAGGCGATCTCCGGGGATTCCGCGGTGGCCATGCGAAAGGCCCTCGGATTCGAGGCGGAGGGGAGGGAGATGTACACCCGGATGTCCGAGAACGCCACGAACCGGCAGGAGAAGACGTTCTTCCGGATCCTGGCGTCGGAGGAGCAGAAGCATTTCGACATCATCTACGAGTACCTCGACTTTCTCGAAGCGTCCGGGCTGCGGATGGGGGAGTGACGCCCAGGCAGTCCCGGGCGCGGCGATCGCGTTGCGTCGGTCCATTTCCCAAACCCGGTTCGAAGGAGTCGCGATGAACATGGAACGTGCGCGCCGGGCCATCGTCCCGGCGGCCGCGGCGGCGATCCTGTGCCTCGCCGCGGCGGGTGTCCTGGCGGCCCACCCGCAGGAGGCGCCGGCGGGAACGGCAGGCGCTGCGTCTACGCACGTGCCGCACGGCCCGCAGTTTGCCGTGCCGAAACCGCCGTTTTCGCCCGGGATCTTCCCCTGCAGCGATTGCCACAAGGAGATCCGGCCGAACCCGACCCGGCGGGAGCTCAAAGACGAGCACACCGACATCGTCCTGAACCACGCGCAGGGGCAGCGGTGGTGCCTGGATTGCCACGACACGACCAACCGGGACAAGCTGCGTCTCGCGAGCGGGGAGAGGATCCCCCACGAGGAGTCGTACAGGCTGTGCGGGCAGTGCCACGGGGACAAGTACCGCGACTGGAAAGCGGGGGTCCACGGGAAACGCTCGGGGATGTGGAACGGGGAGAAGCAGTACCTCCTGTGCGTCCACTGCCACAACCCGCACGACCCCGCCTTCAAGCCGCTCCAGCCGATGCCGCCGCCCGTGCGGCCGGAGAACATAAAGTGACCACACCGGGTAAGCCGCCGCGCGCGGCGGGAGAGGGTTCCATGCCGAAACCGGGGTCCCGCGACGGCCAGGCGTTCCGGATGTCGCGCAGGAAGATGATGAAGGGGGTCGCGGCCGTTCTGGGGGCGCTGGTCCTGCCGGAGAAGGACGCCTCCGCCTCCGTCTGGGAGGCGTTCTTCCAGAAGAATTTCCGGGAGCTCTCCAGGCCCGAGCTGGAAAAGGTCATCGCCCGGCTGGAAAAGGAGTACAGCGGGCGGTTCGGGAAGGCGGTGAAGGTCCGGGCAACCCCCCCCATCGAGGGAGTGCTCTACGGCTACGGCCTGGACCTGTCCCGCTGCATCGGCTGCCGCCGCTGCGCGTACGGATGCATCCAGGAGAACAACCAGTCCCGCGATCCGCAGATCCAATGGATCCAGGTGCTGCAGCTGAACAAGGAGCGGGGCGTGGACCTGGAGGAGGCGGAGTTGTACTACAACCCGGCCAAGGTCCCCGAAAAGGGGCACTTCTACATGCCCGTCCAGTGCCAGCAGTGCGAGAGGCCGCCGTGCGTCAAGGTGTGCCCCGTGCAGGCCACCTGGAAGGAGCGGGACGGGATCACGGTGGTCGACTACAACTGGTGCATCGGCTGCCGGTACTGCATGGCTGCGTGCCCGTACGGCGCGCGCCACTTCAACTGGAAGAAGGCGGGCCTCCCCGCGGCGGAGATGAACCCGGAGACGCACTACCTCGGGAACCGGCCGCGGCCGGTGGGCGTGGTCGAGAAGTGCACCTTCTGCATCCAGCGGGTCCGGAACACCCCGGGGCGGTACACTGCGTGCGTGGAGGTCTGCCCGGTGGGGGCGCGGAAGTTCGGCAACCTCCTCGACCCCGAGAGCGAGATCCGCTACGTGATCGAGAACAAGCGCGTGTTCATCCTCAAGGAGGACCTGAACACCCGGCCGAAGTTCTACTACTTCTACGCCACGTGAGGCTGGCGGTGAGCCGATGAGAAAGATCTGGGAGTTCTTCAAGGGGACGCTGGTCCTCGTCACCAAGGGGAGCAAGGCGTACTACGCGTGGATCGTCTCCCTGCTCGTCCTGATGGCGATCGGCGCGGCGGCGTACGTCTACCAGCTCCAGAACGGGCTGATCGTCACCGGGATGCGGGACCAGGCGTCGTGGGGATTCTACATCTCCAACTTCACCTTCCTGGTCGGGGTGGCGGCCGCGGCGGTCCTCCTCGTGATCCCCGCCTACGTGTACAAGTGGAAGCCGATCAAGGAGATCGCGGTCCTCGGGGAGATGCTGGCCGTCTCCGCGATGGTCATGTGCCTGCTCTTCGTCACCGTCGACATCGGCCGCCCGGACCGGTTCTGGCACCTGATCCCCAAGATCGGGATCCTGAACTTCCCGCAGTCGCTCCTGGCGTGGGACGTGGTGGTCCTGAACACCTACCTCGTGCTGAACCTGGTCATCGCGGTGTACATCTGCTACAAGAACTACAACCGCGAGGAGCCGAACCCGAACTTCTTCAACCCGATGATCCTGTTCTCCATCCCCGCGGCGGTCTCCATCCACACGGTGACGGCGTTTCTCTACAACGGGCTGGCGGCCCGGCCGTTCTGGAACGCATCGATCCTGGCGCCGCGGTTCCTCGCGTCGGCGTTCTGCTCGGGCCCGGCGTTCATGATCATGCTCTTCCAGGTGATCCGGAAGTACACACGGGTCGAGATCAAGGACGAGGCGATCTTCAAGGTCGCCGAGCTCATCGCCTACTCCATGTTCATCAACCTGTTCCTGCTGGGCGCCGAGGTGTTCAAGGAGTACTACTCCCACACGATCCACCTCGCCCCCATGGAGTACCTGTTCCAGGGGCTCAAGGGCCACAGCGACCTCGTGCCGTACATCTGGACCGCGATGTTCTTCAACGTCGCCGCCTTCATCCTGTTCCTCGTGCCCCAGACGCGGGAAAATTACGTCACCCTGAACATCGGGTGCGTGCTGATCTTCATCGGCGTCTACATCGAGAAGGGGCTGGGCCTGGTGATCCCGGGGCTGGTGCCCGACGTGCTGGGGGAGATCTTCGAATACTCCCCGACGGGAACCGAGATCCTGGTGTCCCTCGGGATCTGGGCCACCGGGCTGTTCGTCTACACGCTGCTGCTCCGGGTGGCGGTACCGATACTCACCGGCGAGTTCTACGTCGGAGATGACGGGGTGAAGCCGGTCATCGTGGACACGGAGTTCATCCGTAAGGCGGACGCGCTGGCGGCCCAGTCGTACCGGGATTGAAAGGAACCGTTCCCAGGAGGGATATCGCGAAATGGTGAAATTCCCCGAGAAGATGCCGGACTCCCTGGCGCGGCTGCTCGTCGTCTTCGTCGTGCTGACCGCCGTGCTGGCCATCGCGTGGGTGATGATCCCCACGCCCATGAAGAGCGTCCACGTGCAGTGGGACAACGCCATCCTCCGCGAGAAGGCCAAGCCGATGCGGTACGCCGGGGCCCACGCCTGTGAGGAGTGCCACGGGGAGATCTACGGCAAGAAGAAGGCGGGGTACCATCGCGATCTCTCCTGCGAGACGTGCCACGGCCCCGCAAAGACGCACACCGAGGACCCCGACAAGACCAAGCCGGCGATCCCCGCGACGCGCTCCTTCTGCGTTCAGTGCCACGCCTACAATCCGTCGCGGCCGAGGGGTTTCCCGCAGATCAATCCGCAGGGCCATAACCCGCTCAAGCCGTGTGCGGGCTGCCACAACCCGCACGACCCGAAGCCCCCGACCACGCCGAAGGAGTGCTCCGCGTGCCACGGGGAGATCGCCCGGACGAAGGCGGTGTCCCACCACGTCCAGCTCGAGTGCACCACGTGCCACCAGGCGCCACAGCAGCACAAGATCACGCCCCGCGGCGTGAAGCCGACGAAGCCCCAGAACCGGGAGTTCTGCGGGAAGTGCCATGCGAAGGACACCCGGGAGACCAGGGAGAAGCTGGCGAAGAGCGCCCCGAAGATCGACATGGCCGAACACGGCGAGAAGTACGTGTGCTGGCAATGCCATTATCCCCATTCGCCGGAGGTGGAGAATTGAACGGCCGAAGAAGGTTCCTCAGGGATTTCCTTGCGCTCCTCTGCTCCGGGGGGGCGATCGGCGGGTTCCTCAAGCTCCTTCCCGGAAGCGCACACGCGAAGGAAACCGTCCGGACGGGGAAATGGTACGGGTACGGCGTCTCGGTGGACAAGTGCATCGGGTGCGGGCGGTGCATGGAGGCGTGCAAGGCCGAGAACAACGTGCCGAAGGAGCCGTTCTTCTTCCGGACCTGGGTCGAACGGTACATCATCCGGAAAAACGGCGAGACGGCCGTTCGGACGATTGATCCGGGCGCGGAGCCGGTGCCCGAGGCCGCCCTGGACAAATCCATCCTGCGCAGCTTCTTCGTGCCGAAACTGTGCAACCAGTGCGCGGATCCCCCCTGCGTGCAGGTGTGCCCCGTGGGGGCGACGTGGCGGACGGAGGACGGCGTTGTCCTCGTCAACGAGAAGACGTGCATCGGGTGCCGGTACTGCATCCAGGCGTGCCCCTACGGCGCCCGGTACCTGAGCCCGGCAACCCACACCGCGGACAAGTGCACCTTCTGCTACCACCGGATCTCGGTGGGGCAGCTCCCGGCATGCGTCGAGGTGTGCCCGACCCAGGCGCGGATCTTCGGCGACCTGAACGCGGCGGCGAGCCCGCTGTCCCGCTTCCTGCGGATGAACAAGATCCACGTCCTGAAACCGGGGCTGAACACGGAGCCGAAAGTCTACTACGCGAACCTGGACGGAGAAGTCCGATGAACCAGGACCTGATGCGCCACCTCGCCGAGATCCTCCCCCAGATCCAGGGGTTCATCTACCCGAACGAGGTCGAGATCCACTGGGGGATGCTGATCGTCGTCTACCCGTACATCACGGGAGTCGTCGCGGGGGCTTTCATCCTGGCGTCCCTGGTGAAGGTGTTCAACGTGAAGGAGGTCCAGCCCCTCTACCGGCTCTCCCTCCTCACCGCGCTGGCGTACCTCCTCGTCGCGCCGATGGCGCTGGTCTCCCACCTCGGTCACCCGGGGCGGTTCTACGAGATCCTGCTGACGCCGCAGACCTCCTCCGCCATGGCGATGTTCGGCTTCGTGTACGCCTGGTACCTCATGGCGGTCCTACTGCTGGAGATCTGGTTCGTGCACCGGACGGACATGATCGCGTGGGCAGAGGAGAAGACGGGGGTGATGCGGTTCGTCTACCGGGCGCTCGCCCTCTTCTCGCGCGACACGAGCGCGCGCGGGGTCGAATTCGATCACAAGGCGCTGAAGACCATCACTATCATCGGGATCCCGTCCGCCTTCCTCCTACACGGGTACGTCGGGTTCATCTTCGGCTCCATCAAGGCGAACCCCTGGTGGAGCAGCGTGCTGATCCCCATCGTGTTCCTCTTCTCGGCGATCGTGTCCGGGATCGCACTGGTCATTCTCTTCTACATGGTCATCACCCCGCTGGCGGGCGGCAAGATCAACATGAAGTGCGTCGACAAGGCGGTCGACTTCCTCTTCTACGCCGTCATCGTGGACTTTTCCCTCGAAGTGGTCGAGTTCATCCACCGCGTCTACCAGAGCGAGGAGGAGATCAAGATCCTCTCCGAGATGCTGATGAGCAAGCTGTTCATGAGCCTCATCGTCATCCAGGTCATGCTCGGCATGATCCTTCCGCTGGCCATCATCTCCGTCACCAAGATCTTCCGGCACCGCTTCAGCCTGAACGAGGACCTCCGGAAGATGCTCTACTTCATCTCGGTCCTGCTGATCCAGTTCGGCATCTTCGCGACGCGGTGGAACGTCGTCATCGGCGGCCAGATGTTCTCCAAGAGCTTCCGGGGCCTGACCACCTACAAGATGGAGTTCGGGGGGTTGGAGGGGCTCCTCTTCGCCCTCGCGCTGCTCATGCTGCCGGTGGTGATCCTGGCCATCCTCCTGAAGGTCCTCCCCCCGTGGAAGGAGATGCTGGCGGAGGGGAAGGACGGGGACGGCAGGGCGGTCGGCGGGGAGCTGCCCGCCCCGGGGGCGTAAGGGTAACCCCCTTGGCCAGCGCGGGATGACGCAGCGGGGGGATCCTCGGAAGCGGCCTATGGAGCCAAGGCAGGGATTGCGTCGAGCGCAATGGCAGCGAGCGGGCGAAGGTCGCGAGCGTAGCTGAAGAGGAAGCCCCCCGCGAGGAATCCCGCACAGGGCGGGGTTACGGACGGCCTCAGCGTGCGGAGGGCTTGACCGGCAGGAATGTCCCCCGGATCCTCCCCCCGTCGACGTCGATCCGGTAGAAGCCGTACCGCTGTAACGGCACCAGCGGGGCGCCCGCCCCGCCGGACACGATCACCCGGATCCCCTCCCATACCTCGTCGTGGTGCATGTGCTCGTGGCCGCACAGGATCAGGTCCACCCGGTGCCGCTTCAGGATCCCGAGGAGTTTCGCGCTCTGCTCCTCGTAGTCCCGGACCACGCCGTGGGGGGATATCCCGGCGGTCCGCGGGGGGACGTGCATCGCCACCACGATCACCGAGACGCCGTCCTTTCCGGCCGGGTGCGCGGCGAGGTCCCGGTCGAGCCATGCGAGGGTGTTGTCGGACAGCACCCCGCCCGCGTTGTCCACGATCGCGAAGTGGGCGTCCTGGTGAGTGAAGGAGTACGAGGTCCCGGGCAATCCGAAGAAGCGGACGAAATCCCCCCGCGTTCCTTTGTATATCTCGTGGTTCCCGATCACGGGACGCAGCGGCTTCCGGAACGCCGCGGTCAGATCCCGAAACGCCACCCACTCCCCGGGGGTGCCTCTGGAGACCATGTCCCCCGTGTGGAGGAGGAACTCCATGTCGGAGGCGTCCACGGCGGACAGGATCTGCGGAAAGATGCCGTCCTTGTCGTCCCGGCTGTCCCCGCAAACGGCGAACGCCCACGCGAACGCATGCCCGGCCCACAGCAGGGCGCACAGGGCCAGGATGACGACCCGTGTCATCCGCATGCGGGTATTGTACCGCGTGTCCCCGACGACAAGGTCTCTCTCTCCGCGGGTGGGCCTTCCCTTCGTCTACGCTCGCGACCTTCGCCCGCGAGCTGCCCTTGCGTTCCTGGCGGGGGACACTCTTCCCCTTCAATCCCCAACAGATCAAGAATGTCCCCCTCTGGCTCCAGAGGCTGCTCCACCTTGAAATGCGTGTCGGTGGGGTACCCCTCCAGCGGGAAGTATGGGGCGCCTCCGGGAAGCCCATCCGCTCCGCGACCTTGTCCACGTGGGCACTGTATTGCGCAAAGGACGAATTAGGGAATGGGTAGCCGTCGGGAGCGAACGCCGCGGGACCGGTGATGAGGTGCGGAAAATCAGCAGGGTTGGCTCGGTGGGGGATCCCTCCCTGGTTCCCCATCCGGATTCCCCAACGAGAACAAGTACGATTTCTTTCATCCATTCGTTGGAATCTTCGATCCGCGTCCGGCACCTAACTCTTATCTCAACCGAGCAAATAAGCGATGGGTAAGGCGGGTGCGTTTGTTGTCAACGGCTTAAGGGCAAGGGGGAAGGATCCCATGAGGGTGAGCGGCGAACTCATTCC
>JAGGAJ010000063.1 GCA_017889845.1 Deltaproteobacteria bacterium | reverse complement strand
CGACGATCGTGGCGCCCGCCACCCCGGCGGGGACGGGCGGCGTGTCCATCGTCCGCCTCTCGGGCCCGCACGCATTCCCCATCGCCTCCCGGCTGACCGCCGTCGATCCCGCCTCCGCGCCTCCGCGGACCTTGCGGCGTTGCGACGTCCACGACGCCGCGGGCGGGACGATCGACAGCGGGATGGTGGTCTTCTTCCCTTCCCCGCGCAGCTTCACAGGGGAGGACGTGGCGGAACTGCACCTACACGGGAATCCCGCGGTGGTGGAAGGGGCCCTACGGGCGGCGTGCGCGGCAGGCGCCGCGCCTGCGGAGCCGGGGGAGTTCTCCCGCCGGGCGTTCCTCAACGGGAAGATGGACCTGACGCAGGCGGAGGGGCTCGCGGATCTGATCGAGGCGCGAACGGAGGCGGCGGCCCGGGCGGCGCTGCGCCAGATGCGGGGGGGGATCCGGGCGTCGGTCACCCCGCTGCGGGAGCGGCTTCTCTCCCTCCTCGCCGTCCTGTCGGCGGCGATCGACTTCGCCGAGGAAGACGATGTCCCGGCGGTTACACACTCCCAACTAGCAGAACGGGTATCTGATTTGTGGCATGACCTGGAAGCGCTACTGCGGTCGTACGCGGCGGGACACCGGTTACGGGACGGCGCGACGGTGGCGATCGCCGGGGTGGCGAACGTCGGGAAGTCCCGCCTGCTGAACCGCCTGGCGGGGGAGGAGCGGGCGATCGTAACGGAAATACCGGGAACGACGCGCGACTACCTGCACGCGGAGATATCCGTGGGGGGCGTGCCGGTGCTCCTGGTCGACACGGCGGGGCTGCGTGAGACCGAGGACCCGGTGGAGCGGGAGGGGGTCCGGCGCAGCCGGGACGTGATCGCCTCCGCGGACCTCGTCCTCTTCCTGCTCGACGGGGGCCGGCCGGCGGGAGAAGGGGACCGGGAGGCGTACCGGGAAATCGCCGCGCGTCCCCACCTCGTGGTGCGGAACAAGTCCGACCTCCAGGAAGAGGAAACGGGGAAGGGATTCGCCGGGGCTGGGAAGAAAGGTACGGTGCGCGTCTCCGCGCGGACGGGGGAGGGGATGGAGGCGCTCGTCGCCGCGGTCGCCCGCGAAGTGGGGCCGGGGGAGAGTGCTATACTGGGGCAGGCTCCACTGACCCGCGCCCGCCACCGGTTTGCTGTGGAAAAGGCGCTCTCCGCCCTCGCCCGGGCGGGGGAGTCGGCGCGGGCGGGAATCCCGCTGGAGTTCCCGGCGGAGGATGTCCGCGAGGCGGCCGCAGCCATGGCGGAACTGCTGGGGGAGGTCGCCCCCGAAGAGGTATTGGACGCCGTATTCGGGCAATTCTGTATAGGGAAATGATGAATACTATGGAGGTATAAGGAGGATTCCCGTGCCGGGTTACGAGCCTGCGGACCCGAACTTCGAATCCCGCGTCCGATCCAGCTTCGACCGGCAGGAGGTCAACCGGACGATCGGTGCCCGGCTGGTGAAAGTTGCCCCGGGGGAAGTTCACATCGAGCTTCCCGTCCGGCACGACCTGACCCAGCAGCACGGGTACATCCATGCCGGGATCACGACGACCGTCGTGGACAGCGCCTGCGGTTACGCTGCATTGACGCTCATGCCGGAACCCATGGAAGTGCTCACCATCGAATACAAGGTGAATTTCCTTTCCCCCGCCCGGGGGGAGAAGATCCTCGCGATAGGGAAGGTCGTCAAACCGGGGCGGACCGTCACAGTCTGCTCCGGGGAAGCGTGGGCGTACGGCGGGGGCGGGAGGAAGCAGGTTGCGGCAATGCAGGCCACGATGATCGCGGCAGGCAGGTGACCTGGGAGGTTGAGCGCATGTCATTTATATTACTAGGGAATTCTGGCATGTTCCACGTGGAACATCCTCTCGCAGGATGAACGGTTCCCCCTACGAATATCCGAAGGAGTACGACGTCGTCGTGGTCGGCGGCGGGCACGCCGGCTGCGAGGCCGCCCTCGCCTCCGCCCGGATGGGGTGCGCGACCCTCCTGCTGACCATCAACGCGGACGCCATCGGCCTGATGTCGTGCAACCCCGCCATCGGGGGGCTGGCCAAGGGGCACCTCGTCCGGGAGATCGACGCCCTGGGCGGCGAGATGGGGCGCAACATCGACGCCACGGGGATCCAGTTCCGGCAGCTGAACACGAGCAAGGGGCCGGCGGTCCGCTCCTCGCGCGCACAGGCGGACAAGCAGCTCTACCGCCTCCGGATGAAGAAGACGCTGGAGGCCACGTACGGGCTCGACGTGAAGCAGGCCATCGCGGACGCGGTGGTGACGGAGGCCGGGGCGGCAGTCGGGGTGGACACGAACCTCGGCGTCCGGTACCGGGGGAAGACGGTGGTGCTGTGCACCGGCACCTTCCTGAAGGGACTGGTTCACGTCGGGCTGGTGAGCTACCCTGCCGGAAGGGCGGGGGATTTCCCCGCGATGCACCTGTCGGACTCCCTGCGCCGGCTGGGATTTTCCGTCGGGCGGCTGAAGACCGGCACCACGCCGCGGCTGGACGGAAAAACCATCGACTTCTCGAAGACGGTCCGCCAGGGCGGGGACGACCGGCCGGTGCCGTTCTCCTTCGACACGCCGGAGATCCGCCGCCCGCAGCTTCCGTGCTACATGACGTACACCAACGCCGCCACCCACGAGGCGATCCGGTCCGGGCTCTCCCGGTCCCCGCTCTATTCCGGGATCATCAAGGGAATCGGGCCACGGTATTGCCCCTCCATCGAAGACAAGGTGGTCCGGTTCTCCGAAAAGGAGCGGCACCAGGTGTTCCTGGAGCCCGAGGGGCTGAAGACCGCGGAGTATTACCCCAACGGGGTCTCCACGAGCCTTCCGTACGACATCCAGCTGAGGATGCTGCGCACCATCCCGGGGCTTTCGGGGGTGGAGATCGTTCGGCCCGGCTACGCGATCGAGTACGACTTCGTGGATCCCGTCCAGCTGCACCCTACCCTCGAAACGAAGATCGTGAAAAACCTCTTCCACGCCGGGCAGATCAACGGGACCAGCGGGTACGAGGAAGCGGCGGCGCAGGGGATCGTGGCGGGGATCAACGCGGCCCTTCGGGTGAGGGGGGAGGCTCCGATGGTCCTCTCCCGGGCGGACGCATACACCGGGGTGCTGATCGACGACCTGACCACGAAGGGGGCGCAGGAACCGTACCGGATGTTCACGTCCCGGGCGGAATACCGGCTCCTGCTGCGGGAGGACAACGCGGACCTGCGGCTGTCCGACACGGGCCGACGTGTGGGGCTCCTCCCTACGGCGCGGTACCGGCGGTTCCTGGCCAAGCGGGAGGGGATCGAGGCGTTTCGCAATCGGCTGGAAACGACGCGGGTGGCCGCCGCGCACCCGCTGTGCGCGGCGGTCGAGGCGGCGGCGGGGGCACCGCTGCGCCCCGGCACGACGTATGCGGAGGCGCTCCGGCGGCCCGAGGTGAACGCGGCGATGCTCCTGTCGTGCGACCCGGACCTGCGGGGCGCGGCGCCGGAAGCGGTGGAGCAAGCGGAACTCTCCATCAAGTACGAGGGCTACATCCGGCGGCAGGAGGAGGAGGCGCGAAAAATCCGGAAATACGAGGGGATGGCCTTTCCGGACGGGTTTCCGTTCGGCACGGTCCCCGGCCTGTCCGTCGAGGTGCGGGACAAGCTCGCCCGCGTCCGGCCCGCCTCCATCGGCCAGGCGCAGCGGATCCCCGGCGTGACCCCGGCGGCCGTCGGTCTCCTTTTGGTGTACCTCCGGCGCGGCGTGGAGGGCGTCCGTGCGGCGGTGCCGGGGGAGCCGCCCGGGTGATCCGGGAAATCCCTTTCCTTGCAACCGGTTGTCCGGATGTTCCACGTGGAACATCCGGGTGGGGGTGGGCTCCTTGAGGGGTGAACCGCCGCCCGGCCCCGGCCCCGGCCTGATCCGGGAGGTGCTGGCCGAGGCGGGGATCACCGTGTCCGCAATGGAAGCGGAGCGGCTTTCGGTCCACGCGGCCGAGATGCTCCGGTGGAACCGATCCATCCGCCTGACGGCGATCACCGACCCGGTGGAAGTGGCCGCGAAGCACGTGGCCGACTCCCTCCTGCCGTTGCGCTTCGCCCCCTTCCCCGGGAGACTGCTCGATTTCGGGTCCGGGGCGGGGTACCCGGGCATTCCGCTGGCCATCTGCCTTCCCGGCACCCGGGTGACCCTGGTGGATGCATCCGCGAAGAAGTGCGCCTTCCTCTCCAGGGTCCGGGGTTTGCTCGGCCTCCCGAACGTGGCGGTGGTCCACGGGCGGGTGGGGAAGGGACCCCGCCTGCCGATCGGCCCGTTCGACCACATCGTCACCCGCGCCACGGCACCCCCGCAGGAGACCGTGACCCTCCTCGCCCCGTACCTCGCCCCCGGCGGGCGATTCCTGTTCCTGCTCGGGCCCAGCGCCCGGGCGAGGCACGTCGCGGGCATCCCCGAAGCGGTGACCCGCAGGGAACCATTCCGGTTGCCGCGCGGGATGGGGGATCGGGAGATCCTCGAGATCGAACCCGCGGGGTGACGGGGGGGGCGATTTTCCCTTTTACCCGTCGCGCCCGCGTGGTACAAGAAACCGTCGCGCCGACGGCGCGCACGACCGCTCCCCGGGGGAAGCCCGCCTTGGCCCGCATTCTCACCGTCGCCAACCAGAAGGGGGGCGTCGGGAAGACCACCACCGCGATCAACCTCGCCGCCTCCCTCTCTGTGATGGAGCGGAAGACGTTGCTGGTCGACCTCGACCCGCAGGCCAACGCCACTTCCGGCCTGGGCGGAGCGCCCGGGGGGGACACCGAGCGCAACGTGTACCGCGTGCTGATGGGAGAGATCCCGGTCGCCGAGGCGATCCAGGGGACGGAGCTTCCCTTCCTGTATGTATTGCCCGCCTCCTACGACCTGATCGGTGCCGAGATCGAGCTGGTTACGATGGAGCGGCGGGAGCGGCGGCTCACCGAGGCGCTCGCCCCCGTGGCCAGCGAATTCGAGGTGATCGTCATCGACTGCCCTCCGTCCCTTGGGCTTCTGACCGTGAATGCCCTATGCGCATCCGGATCGATAATGATTCCTCTTCAGTGCGAATATTACGCTCTGGAAGGACTTTCCAGCCTGTTCCGCACCATCGACAGGATCCGGGAAGGGATGAATCCGGACCTGAAAATCGAAGGAGTGGTACTCACTATGTTCGACTCCCGGAACAACCTCTCCCACCAGGTGGCGGAAGAGGCTCGGGAAGCACTGAAAGATCAGGTATTTCAAACAGTTATACCGAGGAACGTCCGTCTTTCCGAGTCTCCCTCCCACGGGAAGCCGGCACTGCTGTACGCCGTCTCCTCCCGGGGAGCGCAAAGCTACCTCGAGCTGGCGAGGGAAATGGTGAGCCGATGGAACGAAAAGGCGACTCCGTGAAGAAGAAGGTCCTCGGCAGGGGGCTGTCCGCCCTGCTGACCCCGACCGCCCCCCCCGCGGGGGAGAAGGAAACCGGTTTCCTCCAGATCCCGCTGGCGAACCTGCGGGCCGGCGGCTTCCAGCCACGGAAGACGTTCCCGCCGGGGTCGCTCTCCGAGCTGGTCGCGTCGATCCGGGAGAAGGGGGTCCTCGTGCCCGTGACCGTGCGGCCCACTCCGGACGGGTACGAGCTGGTCGCCGGCGAGCGCCGCTTCCGCGCCGCGGAGGCGGCGGGTATTTCCTCCATCCCCGCGGTGGTCCGGAAACTGACCGACCGCGAGGCGCTCGAGGTGGCCCTGGTCGACAACCTCCAGCGCACGGACCTCAATCCCATCGAGCTGGCGGAAGGGTACCACCGGCTGATCCACGACTTCTCCCTGACCCAGGAGCAGGTGGCTGCGCGGATGGGGAAGGACCGGGCCACGGTGGCGAACACGTTGCGGCTCCTCAAGCTCCCCGCCCCGGTCCGCCAGGCGTTGGCCGACGGGAGTCTCTCGGCCGGGCACGCGCGCGCCCTGCTCGGCGCGCAGCCGGAGCACGTGGTGCCCGTCTTCGAGGCCGTGATGCGCCGCGGCCTCTCGGTGCGGGAGACGGAGCGGCTCTGCGCCGCGCCGGGGAAACGGAGACCCGCCGGGAAACCGTCCGCCGCCGATGTCCATCTCAAGAACCTGGAGGAGGAGCTGTCCCGCAGCATCGGTACAAGGGTGCGGGTGCGGGGCACGGCGAGAAAGGGGAAGATCGAAATTTCCTATTTTTCCGCCGACGAACTCGACCGGCTCAGCCGAATCCTGTCCGGGGTCCGGTAGGATTTGTACGGACATTTGGGAGTAGCCGGGGGTGGACAAATGTTCCTCCGGGACGTAAAATATGTGTTGCATCGGAAATATCATGTGCTATAGTTCGCCGCATACGCCAACGTTGCATTATCCGGGAATACGGATAAATTCCGAGGGAAAGGAGTGAGAACCAATGCGCAAGTATCTGGCGATGTTCTACGTGCTGGTGCTGGCCGCGACGATCGGCCTCTCCGCCTGCGCGGAGCAGAAGAAGCCCGAGCCGCCCCCGCCGCCGCCGGCCCCTGCGGCCCCGGCCGCCCCGGCTGACAACGCGATGAAGCCTGCCATGCCTGCGGCTCCGGCCGAAGCGCCCAAGAAGTAACGGACGAAAACCGATCCGACGGAAAGGGCGCCGGGAAATCCCCGGCGCCCTTTCCATTTCCGGCACGCGCGACTCCGGCCGGAACGACTTGAAATCGTCAAGAAGCGCTTGACAGCCCCTTTGCGGGCGTGGTACCAATCTTCCGTTTCCCTTGCAGAAACCCAGCCGTTGATCCGTCCGATCCCGGGGGAGTGCCGGTTTCCATGGAGCTCGTCGGCAAGATTTTCGAGACGTTGGACATCAACCAGGTGGCGCTCCTCCAGCTGGGACTGGTGGTGGCGCTCGCCTTCCTCCTCTCCGCCCTCCTGATCAAGCCGATCCTGCGCACCTTCGAGGAACGGGAGAATCTCTCCGTGAGACCGGTGGAGGAGTCCCGGCGTCTGCTCGCCGAGGCGGAGGAGAAGGCGCGGCAGTACGACGAGTCGTTGCGGAAGGGGTCCATCGACGCCCTCGCCCGGAAGCGCCGGGTGATGGAGGATGCCCTCCGCGCCGAGCGCAAGCTGGTCGAGACCGCCCTGGCGGAGACGAACCAGAAGGTGGAACAGATGACCGAACAAATCTCGCAGGAGAAGGAGGCCGCACTCGCGTCCCTCCGCAGGCAGGTGTCGGCCCTCTCCGCGGAGATCGCCGGGAAAGTCCTCGGGAGACGGGTCGCGTGATCTCCCTCCGGCTGGAGTCCCTGGGCCGGCTCGCCTTGCCCGCCGCCCTCTCCCTCTGCGCCGCCGCCGTCGCGTCCGCCTCGGAAGGGGGGGGCGCCCACGGGGGGGTCGGGATCCCCTGGGGGGAGGTCCTGAAGCAGGCCGTCAACCTCGCCATCCTCGCGGGGGTCCTGGTGTACTTCCTCCGCAAGCCCGTCTCCTCCTTCCTCGCGGAGCGCAGCGCGCTGCTACGGAAGGCGATCGACGACGCGGCGAAAGCCCGGGCGGAGGCCGCGGAAAAGCTTTCCGCCGTCGAGGCCCGGGTGGCGAGGCTCTCCGGCGAGATCGCGCAGATGAACGAGCGGATGGACGCCGAGGCGAGGGCGGAGGCGGAGCAGATCCGGAAGAGCTACGCCGCGGAGATCGCCGGCATCCGGGCCCAGGCGGAGTTCACCGGCCAGCAGGAGATCAAGAAGGCCCGCGAGGAACTGCGCCGCGAGGCGTCGGAGCTGTCCGCCCGCGCCGCCGAGGAGCTCGTCCGCAGGACGCTGACGCCGGAAGACCAGGAACGGCTGGTGCGGGAGAACATCCAGGAGATCGAGGGGATCGTCCGGTGATCGGGGGAAGCCTGGCCAGGCGGTACGCGCGCGCGCTGCTCGACATCGGGCAGGAGGAGCGGCAGCTCCGCCGGGTGCTCTCGGAGGTCGAGGAGTTCGGGAAGGCCTTCGAAGGAGCCACCGCATTGCGGGAGGTGCTGGAGGCCGACGACATCAGCCGCCAGGACAAGCACGCGGCACTCGACGGGGTCCTGTCGAAGGCCGGCTTCCTCCCGACGACGAAGTCGTTCCTCTCCCTGCTGATCGAGAAGGGGCGGATGAACGTCCTGCCCCAGATCCTCGTCGCGCTGCGCCGCATGGTGGAGGAGCTCGAGGGGATCGAGCGGGTCGAGGTCGTGGTCCCGATGCCCATGTCCGGCACGCAGAAGGACCTCCTCCAAACGGTCCTCGAGCGGAGGACGGGGAAGAAGGTCGTTCTGGAGGAAACCGTGGATCCCGCGGTGCTCGGGGGCATGGTCGTGCGGGTGGGCTCCACCGTGTACGACGGCAGCGTGCGCACGCAGATCCACCAGATCCGGGAAAACCTAGAGAAGGGGTGAGAAGAGCCGCCATGAGCATCCGCGCGGAAGAGATTACCGAGATCCTGAAAAGCCAGATCAAGGGGTACGAGAAGCGGATCGACGTTGCCGAGACGGGCGTGGTCCTCTCCGTCGGCGACGGGATCGCCCGCGTCCACGGCCTGGAAAAGGCGATGGCCGGCGAGCTCCTCGAGTTCCCCGGGGACGTCCGCGGCATGGTGCTCAACCTCGAGGAGGACAACGTCGGCGTCGTCCTCCTCGGCGAGGACCAGCTGATCAAGGAGGGGGACACCGTCCGCCGCACCGGCCGCATCGTCGAGGTGCCGTGCGGGGACGCCATGGTCGGCCGCGTCGTCAACGCCCTCGGGCAGCCCGTGGACGGCCGCGGGCCCGTCGAGACGAAGGACTTCCGCCGCGTGGAGATCAAGGCGCCCGGAATCGTCAAGCGGCAGCCCGTGAAGGAGCCGCTCCAGACCGGCCTGAAGGCCATCGACGCGATGATCCCGATCGGGCGCGGCCAGCGCGAGCTCATCATCGGCGACCGCCAGACCGGGAAGACCGCCGTGGCCATCGACACGATCATCAACCAGAAGGGCGCCGGCGTCACCTGCATCTACGTCGCCATCGGCCAGAAGCGGTCGACGGTGGCGCAGGTCGTCGAAAAGCTGCGTCAGTACGGGGCGATGGAGTACACCATCGTCGTCGCGGCGACCGCTTCCGAGTCCGCCCCGCTGCAGTTCATCGCGCCGTACACCGGCTGCACGATCGGCGAGTTCTTCCGCGACTCCGGCCGTCACGCCCTGTGCATCTACGACGACCTCTCCAAGCACGCGGTGTCGTACCGCCAACTGTCCCTGCTGCTGCGCCGCCCTCCGGGGCGCGAGGCGTATCCCGGAGACGTCTTCTACCTCCACTCCCGGCTCCTGGAGCGCGCGGCGAAGCTGTCCGACGCAGAGGGGGGCGGATCGCTGACGGCCCTCCCCGTCATCGAGACCCAGGCGGGCGACGTCTCCGCATACATCCCGACCAACGTCATCTCGATCACCGACGGGCAGATCTACCTCGAGGCCGACCTGTTCTACTCCGGCGTCCGGCCGGCGGTGAACGTGGGCCTTTCGGTCTCCCGCGTCGGCGGCAACGCGCAGATCAAGGCGATGAAGCAGGTCGCCGGGCGGATGCGGCTCGAGCTGGCCCAGTACCGCGAGATGGCGGCCTTCGCCCAGTTCGGCTCCGACCTGGACAAGGCCACGCAGATGCAGCTGGCCCGCGGG